>JANXUO010000655.1 GCA_025356245.1 Hymenobacter sp. | reverse complement strand
CGCCATTATACAGCCGCCGCACGCTCGGCGGCGGCCCCAGCACCACGTACAGCAGGCCCTGGTCGGTGAGGTAGCCGGGCTTGTGGGCGGCAAACAGCTCGTTGGCCGTCGTCACGCGGCCGTAAAAGCTGCGGATGAGGTTGCGGGCGCGGTTTTGGTCGCCGAGGGCAATGTTGAGCCAGAACTTATCTACGGCCCGCTTCAGGTCGGGGGCGCTGGCCAGGGCCGCCCGCTCCTTGCTGGTGGTGAGGTAGCGCAGGGGCTCCAGCAGCTCGGCGGCCGTGCTGAGGGCCGGGTAGCGCCCGGGCGCCACCAGCACGGGCACCGTGATGGGGGCCACGCCACCCAGCCCGCCCACCCGCAGCGCATACAGCCCGGCCTGCCCGAAGCGCAGGTTTTGTCCCGCCGCTACAGCCCCCGAGTCGGTGAGAGCCAGCCGCTTTGGCCCCCCGGTAAGGGCGCTGGGCTTGGCAAAGGGCGGCGGGGCGGGCGTGCTGGGCGCGTCGTAGCGCCGCCAGCGCAGGGGCTGGTACAGCCCAAAGCAATCGACCCCGAAGGCTTCGCCCGCCAGCGCGTACGAGCGCAGTAGCGGCTGGCGGGCCGAGTCCGTCAGTACAAAAGTGCGGGCCAGGCGCTCGGCGGTCAGGCGCAGCCAGGCGGTGGTGGCGGCGGCCTGGTAGCCGTCGGGGGCCGGCTCGCCCACCTGAATTTGCAGGATGGCATTGGCCGGCAGCTGCCGCAGGGGTAGGCAGAACGACACCCGCAGCCCGCCGCTGCCGTCGGGCTGCCGCTGTTGCCGGCGGCGGGCAATGCTGTCGTGCCACAGCGTCGTTTTGGCCTCGTAGGCGGCCCAGGCTTGCAGGCGCAACGGCCGGCCGGGGCCGAGGGCGCGAGCATCGGGCAGGCGCAGGTACAGGCGCAGGCTGTCGCCCTCGCGGCGGGTGTCGAGCAGCAGGCGCGGGCCGGGGCGATAGAGGCCCGCCAAATCGGGCGGCCGGGCGGCGGGGGTCAGTGCCAGCAGCGGCAGGGCCAACAGCCAATAAGGAGAAAGGAAGCGCATCACCGTCAATGATACGGCCGCGCCGCCAAAGTGTAGTTTTGTTTCTGGTTTCTAGCTGGCGAGTGCATCTGTCCCACAGTTGGCGCAGTGGCCGAGGCAATTCAACGATTCAACAAAAAATTTATGCGCGGTACTGCCCACCTCACCATTGGTCTCATCACCGGCGTTGCCATTGCGGGCCTGGTGCCGGGGCTGCCGTTCTCGCTGCCTGGCATTGCGCTGGCCGGGTTCTCGTCGCTCGCCCCCGACCTCGACCACCCCGAAAGCCGCCTGAGCCAGCGCTTGGGATTTGCCCAAAAGTATGTGCGATATGTGTTTACGCTGGCCGCTTTGGGCATTGCGGGTTTCAGCTACTGGCAGCTGCGGCCCGGCCCCGAGCAACGGATGTACTACACCGTAGCGTTGGCCTTCGGGCTGATTGGCGTGGCCATGCAGGGCGGCTCGACGCGCAAGCTGGCGCTGCTGTTTACCGGCCTCGGCACGGTGGTGGCCGGCCTCTACACCGAGCAGCTGTGGGTGAGCTTGTTGGGTGTGTTCATCAGCCTGGCACCCTTCACCACGCACCGCTCTTGGACGCACACCATTTGGGCAGTGGCGCTGTGGACGTACATCGGCCACCTCGCCGACGAGCGCCTGGGCTGGCACGGGGTGGCCGTGTTTGCCGGGGCGGGCTACGCCTCGCACCTGGTGGCCGATACGCTCACCAAATCGGGGGTGCGCTGGCTGCTGCCGCTGTCCGACTTTGCGGTTAAAATTCCGCTCATCAGCACCGGGTCCGCTTCGGGCAACATGCTGGAAATGGCCGTGTGCGCGGGGTATGGCCTGCTGGTGCTGGGCCTTGTGCTGGGGCGAATGTGAGTTGCAGGCCTTTGGCCGGGGCTTATTTAAATATTGAAGCTGTTTAGAAAGTCGGCTTTTGGTTAATTTTTCGCAAAAAGATGACGGTGAAGGCGAGCCAATGCCAGGCCAACCAATTGCCGACGCTGGTTTCGTAGCGCACAAGCAAGGTTTTGAAGCCGTCGAGCCAGGC
>JANXUO010000644.1 GCA_025356245.1 Hymenobacter sp. | reverse complement strand
ACCTGGCTGCCCGATGCCATGGCCGGCCCCACGCCGGTGTCGGCCCTCATCCACGCCGCCACCATGGTCACGGCGGGCGTGTACATGGTGCTGCGGGCCAATGTGTTGTTCACCCTCGCGCCCCACACGCTCGAAGTCGTGGCCATTGTGGGGGCTGCCACGGCGCTGTTTGCCGCCACCATCGGTTTGGCCCAAAACGACATCAAGAAGGTGCTGGCGTACTCCACCGTTTCGCAGCTGGGCTACATGTTTCTGGCCCTGGGGGTGATGGGGTATTCTTCGGCCCTGTTTCACGTGCTTACCCACGCCTTTTTCAAGGCGCTGATGTTCCTGGGCGCGGGCTCCGTTATCCACGCCATGAGCAACGAGCAGGACTTGCGCCGCATGGGCGGCTTGCGCAAGGCGCTGCCCATCACATTTCTCACGTTTCTGATTGGCTGCCTGGCCATTTCGGGCATCCCGCCGTTTTCGGGCTTCTTCTCGAAAGATGAGATTCTGAGCCACGCCTACGAGCACAGCAAGGTGCTGTGGGCGGTGGGCCTGCTCACGGCGTTCCTGACGGCGTTTTATATGTTCCGGCTGCTGTTTCTGGCTTTTTTCGGCGAGTTCCGGGGTACCGAGGCGCAAAAGCAGCATCTGCACGAGTCGCCGGCCAGCATGACGCTGCCACTGGTTGTTTTGGCCATTCTGGCGGCTGTGGGTGGCTTTATGGGCGCACCTATGTTCGTGGGCAAGCACTACCTGGCCGATTACCTGGCTCCCATTTTCACCTACTCGCAGCGCCTGTTGCCCGCCGCCTTCGGCGCCGAGCCCGACCACAACACCGAGTTGATGCTCATGGGTTTATCGGTGGCGGCCGGGGTGCTGGGCATCGTGCTGGCCTACGTGCAGTACGTGGCCCGCGCCCAGCGCCCGGCCGCGGACGAGGCCCCGCGCCCGGCGCCCGAAAGCCTGGTGTACCACAAGTATTATATTGATGAGTTGTACAACGCCTTGTTCGTGCGGCCCGTAATGCTGTTGTCGCGCGGGTTGTTCCGCTTCGTCGAAAACGGGGTAATCGACCCCGTAGTGAACGGCTTTGGCCGGGCCGTGCAGGGCGGCGGCTACCTGCTGCGCTACGTACAAACCGGTGCCGTAGAAACTTACCTCATCCTGATGGTCATCGGCATTGTAGTAATATTAGGTCTCAATTTCGGCCATTTCTAAGATTTTCCTGTTTCCTTTGCCCAGTGGCTGGTCATCGCCGAATGCCTGGCATCGTCGCTCATCGACTGGTTCACCAACTTCTCAACTACTTTTTATGAATCGTACATCTCTCCTCTCCGGTGGATTGCTGCTCGGGGCAATGCTCGCAACGGCCCTGCCCGAGGCACAAGCCCAAACCGCCGAACGCCGCACGGCCCTCAGCGCCAATGTGGGCCTGATGCAGTACAGCGGCAACATGGGCACCGACTTCTGGGACCTGGGCCGCACCGATTTCCGCGTAGGCGGCGGCGGCGGCATCACCCGCTACATGTCGCCCTCCATCGACCTGGGCCTCTACGGCTACTACGAAACCTTCCGTTTCGTGGCCGACGCCGACAAGTTCCCCGGCTCCAGTTTTGAGTCGCGCACTGGCTTCGTAGATTTCGGCGTCAAGCTGAAGCTCAACAACGGCAAAATTCTGAAGGAAGACGCCCGCATACAGCCTTACCTGATGGTGGGCGGCGGCGCTTTCCTGGCCAACTCCTACGGCACGGTGGGCCTGAACGGAAGCACCACCAACTTCTTTAATCAGATTCGTCGGCTCGACTCGTTTGCGGCGGCCGGCTTACGGTTTCGCATCACGCCCGCGCTGTCGGCCGATTTGCAGACCAGCCAGCACTACCCCTTCACCGACCGCGTGGACAACCTCGTGGCTCCTACCGATAAATTTTACGACCGGTTTCTGGTGCATACCCTGGGCCTGACCTACGCCCTGCCCGGCCCCAAAGACACTGACGGCGACGGCGTGAAGGACAAGCTCGACAAGTGCCCCAACACGCCAAAGGGCGTGGCCGTGGACCTGGTGGGCTGCCCCCTCGACCGCGACATGGACACCGTGCCGGACTACCTCGACAAGTGCCCCGACGAGAAGGGCGTGGTGGCCCTCGACGGCTGCCCCGACCGCGACGGCGACGGCATCCGCGACAGCGACGATGCTTGCCCCGACCAGCCCGGCAAAGCCGAGTTTAAGGGTTGCCCCGACACGGACAACGACGGCGTAATCGACTCGCTCGACAAGTGCCCCGGCACCCCGGCCGGCGTGAAAGTGGACGCCACCGGCTGCCCCCTCGACCGCGATGGCGACACCGTGCCCGACTACCAGGACAAGTGCCCCGACCGCGCCGGTCCGGCCTCGAACCAGGGCTGCCCCGAGATAAAGGCCGAAACCAAGAAGCGCCTTTCGGAAGCCACCAAGTTCATCCAGTTCGAGTACAACAAGGCCACGCTCAAGCCCATTTCGTTCCCCACACTAGAGCAACTGGCTGCCATCATGGCTGAATACCCCGACTACACGATGGGCATCTCGGCCCACGCCGACAACAAGGGTGCCGACAACTACAACCTGCGCCTCTCCGACGACCGCGCCGCCTCGGCTCGCGCCTTCATGCTGAGCAAAGGCGTGCCGGCCGAGCGCATCGTGTCGCACGGCTACGGTGAGACCAAGCCCATCGGCGACAATAAAACTGATGCCGGCCGCGCCCTCAACCGCCGCGTCGAGTTCGACCTCTACCTCACCGGCGAGCCCAACGCCTCGGAGGTGAAGTACGGCCCGGCTCCCACCATCCAGCCCGAGGCTCCCAAGCCCGCGGCCCCGGTGAAAAAGGCCCCGGTGCGCAGCAAGGCCCGCCGCCGCTAAGCCGCCGCGCTGCAAACAAAAAAAGGCCCGCTCGATTGAGTGGGCCTTTTTTGCGTTAATGTCCCATCCGGAAATGCGTTGACACTTTTCTTGAAGTTGTCATGCAAAACCCCACTGAGCCGCGTGTGCGGCGTAGTCAGCGCGATTACAGTTTGCCCTTTAAGTTGGCCGTCGTGGGCGAAGTCGGCCGCGGCGAGCTGAGCTACAAACAAGCCCAACGACGCTACGGCATTCAGGGCCGCAGCACGGCCCTGACCTGGTGCCGTAAGTACGCCAGCCACTTCGTAACTTTCCAGGCCGCCGGCCCCACTTCCCCCGGCACGACCCCCGCCGTGGACCCGACCCCGGAGCAGCGCATCAAGCAGTTGGAAACGCAGTTGCGCGAACAAAAACGCCTGGCAGGCAAGGAATTGAAGGATGCCCAGGACCTGAACTTATTTTTACGCACGATGCTGCAAGTGGCGGAGGAGGACCACGGCATCCCGTTGCCAAAAAAGTCTTTTCGCCGGCCATTTCCAAGCTGGTCGGCGAAAAAAAGTTGAGTACCCAGCGCGGTTGCCAGCTTTACGGCGTGAGCCGGCAAAGCCTGTACCAGGCCCGGCAGCGCACGGCCCGCAAGGCCGAGCGGGCCGCGCACGTGCTGGTCGCCGTGCGGGCCGAGCGCACGAAGCTGCCGCGTTTGGGTGCGCGCAAATTGCGCCACAAAATCAGCCCCCGGCTGCGGGCGCAAGGCATGGCCGTGGGCCGCGACGCGCTCTTCCCCTTGTTACGCCAACTACCGTGTACACACAATTCCTCGTGCCAGTTTCCAGCCGTCATATAGTCGTTGAAAGTATTGCCACCCATGCGTGAGTGTAATGACCCCTGGGGGTCGTTGGCTGGCCAGCCCGCTCCAGCCCCCGAGTCGGGCGATGCA
>JANXUO010000613.1 GCA_025356245.1 Hymenobacter sp. | reverse complement strand
GCAGGCCCGAGGTGATGACCACCACCTCCGAACCGGCCGTGCGGGCGTAGTCGTTGGTGACACCCACGGTACGCGAATCGTAGCCGATAATCGGAGCTTTCTGCCAGATGTCGAGGGCTTTGCCTTCGGCGATGCCTTCCTTGATGTCAACGAGCACAATTTCGTTGGCAATTTCACGAGTGGCCAGCACATCGGCGCAGGTTGCGCCTACGTTGCCAGCTCCAACTACGGTAACTTTCATCGGGGAATGAGGGAAGAGGGGTGGGATTTCAGGAGCAAAAGTAACGGCTAAGCAGGCATTAGGTCTTAGGTCTTAGGGATTGGGGGTATAACCAATTATTTGTCAGATAATTGAAATTTAAAGTCGTTGCACGGCCAGCACGCGCTCGGTGGCGGGTGTCACCTTGAAACGGTCGTCCACGCGCCAGCCCACTACCCAGCAAATTTTGCCGTCGGCCGACACCAGCACGCGCACTTCATCTTTGAGGTTAAGCGGTACTTTTTGGTCGATTAAAAAATTGCTGAGGTGTTTTTTACCCTGCATTCCCAGCGGCATAAACCAGTCGCCCTCCTGCCAGCGGCGCAGGGTGAGCGGAAACCGGAGCTTATCGGCATCAAAGGCCGCCGAGCTTTTGGAGCGGGGAATGATAAAGTGTTGGGCTTCTTCGTGCAATGCGGCGCGGAGGCGCATGCCGTCGGCCAGCAGGTCGGTTTGCCCAGCTTCGAGCTGAAAGCTGCCGTACTGCGCCACGCGGCGGGGGGTAACGACGAGGTGGTCGCGGTCTTTCACCAGCCGGTGGGTGGGGGAGAGGAATTGCTTGCCCGAAAGCCCAGTGAAGGCAGCGGTTATTTCTTTCGCCACCAGCCAGGTAAAGCCGAAAGGGCGCAGCAGCTCGTGCAGCACCAGGGCCGTGGCGGCGGTGTTTTGCAGGGTGCCAATGTGGAAGTAAGTAGCTTCGGCCTCGTCGCGGCGGGCTTGGGCGGCGGTGTCGGCCACGTAGCGGCGCACAATTTCTTCGGCCCCTCCCACGCGTTCGGCGGTTTGGCTCATGGTGTGGTCGAGGTTCGGGTTTATTTCGCGCAGCACCGGCAGCACCTCGTGCCGCAGCAGGTTGCGCTGGTACACGGGGCTGTCGTTGGAGTCGTCTTCGCGCCAACGCAGGTTATTGGCTACCAGGTAGTCGTGCAGGTCGTCGCGGCCTACAGATAGCAGGGGGCGCACCACGTGGCCGTTGCGGCTTTGGATGCCGTGCAGCCCCGCCAGCCCGGTGCCGTGGGTGAGGTTGAGCAGCATGGTTTCGGCGGTGTCGCGCTGGTGGTGAGCCGTGGCCACCACGGCGTAATCCTGCCGCGCCCGCACTTCCTCAAACCAGCGGTAGCGCAGCAAACGAGCGGCCATCTGGGTCGAAATCCCTTCGGCCTCGGCAAATGCTTTGGTCTGAAAATGCTCGGCAAAATAGGGCGCGTCGTACTGTTTAGCCAGCTTGCGGACGAAAGCTTCGTCGGCGTCGGCATCGTCGCCGCGCAGGCCGAAGTGGCAGTGCGCCACGGCAATTTTTACACCCAGCTGGTGTAGGATGTCGAGCAACACCACTGAGTCGAGGCCGCCCGAAACGGCCACTAACACGGAGTCAGTGGCGGGGTCAAAAAGCTGGTGTTCGGCAATGAATTGGCGAATTTTATCGAGCATGGCGCGGGCAGAGGCCCTGGGCGGGCACAATTTCTGCAAAGATTGCCGTTTGCCGGGTGCGAACGAACGACCCGCCACGCTTGCCGGTGGCTGCTACGGTGGCTGGTGCCGCAGCAAGTTGTTCAGCAGCAGCGAGCCGCCACCGAAAAAGAGCGGCCCAGCACGGCGCCCCATGGGCCTTACCTTTGCGCTTGAATGCCATTTGCCCGTTTTCTTATCTGCTTGCTGCTCCTCACGGGCCCGTTCTGGAGTTGGGCGCAGCTGCCCACCCGTCCCGGCCGCCCGGCCGCAAAACCGCTGGCCGCACCGCCCAAAGGCAGTCGCATTGAGCTGCTGCCCGGCACCCGCGAGCTAATTGGCGGGGTGTTCAACGGCGTGCAAATCCGCAAACTGCTGGGCAACGTCAGCTTTAAGCAGGAAGACACGTACTTGTACTGCGATTCGGCCTATCAGTACCTTGACCGCAATGAGGTTGAGGCCTTTAGCAACGTGCGCGTAGTGCAGGGCGACAGCATTACCATCACCGGCGACAAAGGCTACTATAACGGCAACGCCCGCACAGCTCGCATGGTGGGCAATGTGGTGATGCGCGACCCGCGCATGACCCTCACCACCCCGACGCTCGACTACGACCTCAATCACAAAACGGCGGCCTACACCCAGGGCGGCCACCTTACCGACCCGCAAAACACCCTCGACAGCGAGCAGGGCGTGTACGACACCAACTCCAAGGTATTCGTCTTCAAGCGCAACGTGCACCTGGTCACGCCCGACTCGGAGCTGAACAATGATACGCTGCGCTACAATACCGTCAGCAAAATTGCTTACTTCAACGGCCCGACGCGCATCAAGGGCAAGCAGGGCAACCTGTATGCGGAAGTCGGTAACTACAACACTAAAACGCGGGTTTCCAACTTTCAGAAGAATGCCAAGCTCGACACCCCCAACTACTTACTGGGCGGCGACCGGCTGGTGTACGACGAGCTCAAGCTCTACGGTGTGGCCAACGGGCACGTTGAAATGATTGCCAAGAAAGACAACCTGACCCTGCGCGGCGACGCCGGGAAGTACTGGCGGGCGCTGGGCCGTACCAAGCTCTACGGGGGCCGCCCGGTGGTGCGCTCCATTTCGGACAAAGACACGCTTTACATGGCCGCCGACACGCTGTTGAGCGTCGAAAACCGCCCCGGCAAGGTGGCCCGCCGCCCCGTGCTGTACGCCTACCCCAAGGTGCAGATTTTCCGCAAAGGGCTGGCCGGCCGCTGCGACTCGCTGACCTACGACCGCCAGGACAGCATCATCTACCTCAACCGTGACCCCGTGCTGTGGCAGCAGCACAACCAGCTCAGCGCCGACTCGATGCAGTTGCGCTCGCGCCGGGGCAAGCTCGAACAGATGCGTCTGTATGCCAACAGTTTCATCATCGGTGAAGACACGCTGCATAACTTCAACCAGGTGAAAGGCCGCAACATGGTGGCCCAGTTTCGTGACAATAGGATTGCCCGCGTCGATGTGCTGGGCAACGCCGAAAGCCTTTACTACGCTCTTGATAACGACACGGCTACTACCGGCATGAATAAGGCCGTGTCGGCGACGATGGTGCTACGATTTGCCGCCAATAAGCTCAAAATCATCAGCTTTCTGACTAACCCCGACGCCAGCTTCATCCCACCCCACGAGTTGAAAGCGGATGACGAGCGTTTGAAAGGCTACCGCTGGCGGCCCACGGAACGGCCCACCCGGCGCCAGGTGTTGGGCAAGCAGTTTGACGACCGGCCGGTGCGGAAAGCAAAGGCCAGGACCAAAGCAAAAAGCAAGACCAAGCGTACGACAACAGTCGTCAAACCCAAGGCCAAAGCCCCGCGCAAAGCCAACCCGAAAGTCAAATCAGCCGCCCCAGTGCCCGGCGTCCAGCCGCAACGCTAGGTCGGCCGGTGCAACCGCTGGCACTGGCACGGGCTCAGTTGCAAGAAATCAGCAACAAGCCCTCCGCGTTGCCGCCTGCGTTCGTAACTTTGCACTCATTATGTCGATTTCTCGTCTTTCTGTTTTTTGCCTGCTGCTGATTTCGCTGCTTCTCGGCTCCTGTGCCGGAACTGGTTACCAAAAGCTGTTGAAAAGCACCGACGTCAACAAAAAATACGCCGCCGCCATTGCGTACTACGACAAAGGCGACTATTTCCGGGCCGGCACGTTGCTCGAAGACCTGATACCGCTGCTCAAGGGCCGCCCCGAGGCCGAAAAGGCCCAATTCTACTTCGCCAACACCAACTTCCGGCAGCACAACTACGTGCTAAGTGCGTACTACTTCAAGCAGTTTAACGACACCTACACCAACTCGGTGTACTCGGAAGAAGCGAGTTTTATGAACGCGAAGTCGTTGTTTCGCGACTCGCCCGAGGCCGACCTCGACCAGACCAACACGGTGTCGTCGCTCGAAGCCATTCAGGATTTCCTGAACCGCTACCCCGAAAGCAAGTTCCGTCCCGAGGTCGAGAATATGTCGCAGGAATTGCAGAAGAAGCTGGAAAACAAAGCTTTTGAAAGCGCGCGTCTGTATTATCAGCTCCGCTACAACCAAGCGGCCGTCACGGCGTTTAGCGGCTTTTTGCAGTCGTACCCGGCCTCGGCGTTTGCCGAGCAGGCCGATTTGCTGCGCTTCACCGCCCAATACGAGTGGGCCAAGGAGAGCATCGAAGCCAAGCAGCGCGAGCGTTACCTGGAGGCCGTGGCCTTCTACCAGCACTTTGTGGACACCTACCCGCAGAGTAAAAACCTGAAGCTGGCCCAAGCTATGTACGACACGGCGCAGGCCCAGTTGGTTAAGCTCAAAACCCCGGCTACCACGGCCGTAAACTAAGGGCGGCCTGTTCGGTTGAAACACTCCCGGTCGCCTCAATCTTAAGTCATTAACAGCAGCTCATCCCATGAAGACCCCCGCCAACAGTTCCATCATCACCCGCAATCTGGCCGATATCTGCACCGAATCGGGCAACGTGTACGAGGCTATTTCGGTCATTTCGAAGCGCGCCAACCAACTGTCGATTAAGCTGAAAGAAGAGCTAACCGAACGCCTTGCCGAGTTCGCCTCGACGGTGGATAACCTCGAAGAAGTATTCGAAAACCGCGAGCAAATCGAGGTTTCCAAGCATTTCGAGCGCATGCCCAAGCCCACGAGCCTCGCCATCGAGGAGTTCATCGAAGGCAAGCTGCACTACGTAACGCCCGAGGCCGAAGTCGTAGCCATCCCGCGCGAATTGTTTTAATGTTCAGGAGCTTGCTTTTGGTTTGCAAGCGCTTGACTTAGATTTAGTGCATTCTTTGTTGTTGTCAGGCCAATGGAACCAGAAGCAAGCAAGCAGCCGCTGGCAGTGTTGTCTGGCAAGCGTATTCTGCTGGGCGTAAGCGCCAGCATTGCGGCGTACAAGGCGACGTTCCTGACGCGGTTACTAGTGAAAGCCGGTGCCGAGGTTCAGGTTATCCTAACCGAAGCCGCCGCTGCTTTTGTGACGCCGCTTACCCTCGGCACCCTCTCCAAAAAGCCCGTCCTGACGGGCTTTTTGCGTGATGCGGCGGCCGGCGAGTGGCACAACCACGTCGAGTTGGGCCTTTGGGCCGATGCGCTGGTGATAGCCCCCGCCAGCGCCAACACGTTGGGCCAGCTAGCTAATGGTTTGTGCCCCAATTTGCTGAGTGCGGTTTATTTATCGGCCCGCTGTCCGGTTTTTCTGGCTCCGGCGATGGATTTGGATATGTTTGCCCACCCGGCAACCCAGCAAAATTTAGCCCGTCTGCGCTCCTTCGGCAACCACGTGCTGGCCTCGCCCAGTGGCGAGCTGGCCAGCGGCCTTTCCGGCCCCGGCCGGATGTTGGAGCCAGAAGAAATTGTGACGGTGCTGACCAACTTTTTCCGGACTGTCGACTGAGGGATTTTTGACTCACAATTTCACTTATTAACCAGTGCGCGTCCTCATTACCGCCGGCCCGACCTACGAACCACTTGACCCGGTGCGGTTTCTGGGCAACCGCAGCACTGGTAAAATGGGCTATGCTTTGGCCGAAGCCTTCGCGGCGGCCGGTGCTACCGTGGTGCTCATCAGCGGCCCCACCCACCTACCTGACCCGTTGCACCCGGCCATTGGCACTACGCGGGTCGAAACTGCCGTCGAGATGTTTACCGCCGCCGCCGCTGTGGCCGATGCGGCCGATATTTGGGTATTCGCCGCCGCCGTGGCCGACTACCGACCCGCCGCCGTAGCCCAGGAAAAAATCAAAAAATCGGGCGAAACCCTGACGCTGGATTTGGTGAAAAACGTGGATATTGCTTCCACCCTCGGCCAGCGCAAGCGTCCTGAACAATTTGCGGTTGGTTTTGCGTTAGAAACGACAAACGAGCTGGCCCACGCTCAGGATAAGCTGCGTCGCAAAGGCTTCAACCTGATTATAATGAATTCGTTGCGCGATGTCGGGGCTGGCTTCGGGCACGATACCAACAAGGTGACAGTGCTCGACCAGGCCGGGGCCGTGCTTAACTTTGAACTGAAGAATAAAACCGACCTGGCCGTCGACCTTGTGGCCTTGGTGCTGGCCCGCTTTCAGCTGCTTCACCCGGCAGTTTAATAGGCATTTCTCTCTTTTTTGCTCCGCATGATGCGTAAAATTTTGTTGGCCCTGCCACTGCTGGGCGCGTTGCTCGGGTTGATGTCGGCCCCGGTGCAGGCCCAGGAGTTGCTGTCGGAAGTGCGCGTCACGGCCGAAAACGTCACGATTTCTGACCCCACGCTCATCACCCAGATGCAGAACGACATGCAGTCGTTTCTCAACACCCGCGCCTGGACTAACATCACCTACAAGCCCGAGGAGCGTATCAAGCTCAAGATGTTTGTGGGCATTACCGCCATCCCTACCAACGGCACCTACCAGGCCACCATGCGCCTTATTTCGACCCGGCCGGTGTTCGGCACCGGCTACGAAACTAACGTCGTGAGCTTCGCCGACCGCAGCTTTAACTTCAACTACTCGCCTCAGCAGCCGCTCGATTTTTCGCCCAACAGTTTCGTTTCCAATTTGTCGTCGATACTGGGGTACTACGCCTACCTCATCATCGCCATCGACCGCGACACGTTTGGCAACCTCGGCGGCACGGCTTACTACGACCAGGCCCGCACCATTCTCACGTATTCGGCGGGCCAGTCGGTAACGAACGAGAACGACGACAGCTGGCGCGACAGCGCCCCCCGTAACCGCTACTGGCTGCTCAATAATCTCACAGACCCGCAGTTACAAGCTTTCCGCTCGGGCCTCTACGGCTACTACCGCTTGGGCATGGACTCCTTTATTGAAAAGCCCACCGAAAGCCGCGCCGCCGTCATGACGGCCCTTACCGGCATTCAGCAAGCCGCCGTGCTGCGCCCCGGCACCTTGTTTGCCCGCGCCTTTTTTGATGCTAAAGCCGATGAGATAGCCAACATTTTCCGTACCAGCCAAGACCAGAACCAAAAGCAGCAAATAGTAACGATGATGACGGAAGTGGACCCGACAAATTCGGCCAAATATCAAACGGTGCTTAAATAATGGCGAATGAAGGATGAGAAATGAAGAATTAGTCGCGGCTGATTTCTCAATTATTCAGTATTCATTCCTCGTTTTTTATTAAAAATATGTTAGTCGATTTACGCATTAAAAATTACGCTTTAATTGAGCAATTGGAATTACGGCCTTCGCCGCTGCTTAATATAATTACCGGTGAAACGGGGGCGGGCAAATCCATCATGCTGGGGGCCATTGGGCTGCTGCTGGGCAACCGGGCCGATTCTAAAATGCTGTTTGATAACGAACGCAAATGCGTGATTGAGGGGCAGTTTGATATTGCCAATTATCATTTGCAGGATATTTTTGAGGCCGAAGATTTAGACTACGACGCGCAGTGTATTCTGCGGCGCGAAATAAGTCCTACGGGCAAATCGCGGGCGTTTGTGAACGATACGCCCGTTACGCTGGATGCACTGCGAAAAATAGGCGCTAATTTGATGGATATTCACTCGCAGCACGATACGCTGCTGTTGGGCGATGCCGTATTTCAATTAAATCTGCTGGATTTATACGCCGGGCTGGTGCCGCAGCGCACCCATTACAGCAACGCCTTTCGGCAGTATCGTAAGCTGGAGGCCGATTTGGCAACGCTGGAAAAGCAGGCTGTGCAGGCCAGCAAAGAGCTGGATTACAACAGTTTCTTACTGAGTGAGCTGGACGAGGCCCGCCTCGATGACGAAGACCAGGAAGCGTTGGAGCAAGAAATAAAACAGCTTGAAAATGCCGAGGAAATAAAATATAAATTGAGCCAGGCCCTGCACGGGCTGCGCGACGGCGAATCGTGCGCCACGGGCACCATGAAGGATGCCACGCTGCTGCTGGGGCAGGTAGCGGCTTACGCCGAAAGTTTCCAAGAGCTGCGTCAGCGGCTTGATAGCGTGCTGATTGAGCTGCACGACATTGCCGATGAGGTGGAAGCCGCCGAGCGTCGCACCGAGGGCGACCCGGCGCGCGCCGAAGTGCTGCAAGACCGACTCAACGTCATTTACACGTTGCAGCGCAAGCACGCGGTGCGCGATTTGACCGGTTTGCTGGCTCTGCGCGAAGAGCTGCGCCAGAAAGTGGGCTCGGTGCTGAACCTGGACAAGGAAATTGCCCGCTTGCGCCGTGATGCCGAAACTGCCCTTAACACCGTGAATAAGCAGGGCAGCAAGCTGACGGAGGCGCGGAAGAAGTCGTTTCCGCGCTTCGAGCAGGAGCTGAGCCTGCTGCTGGCCGACCTGGGAATGCCCCACGCCCGCATCGTGGTGGACCACCGCAGCGGCCCGCCCGCCGCGAGTGGCCTCGACGTGGTAAACATTCTTTTTTCGGCCAACAAGGGTGCCCAGCCCCAGACGCTGAGCAAGGCAGCCTCGGGCGGCGAATTTTCGCGCCTGATGCTGTGCATCAAATACATGCTGGCCGACAAAACGGCCCTGCCCACCATCGTATTCGATGAGATTGACACGGGCATCAGCGGCGAAATTGCCGTGAAGGTGGGCCGCATGATGCAGCAAATGGCCCGCAAGCACCAGTTGGTGGCCATTTCGCACCTGCCGCAGATGGCAGCGGCCGGCGACGTGCATTATTTCGTTTACAAGGAAGACCGTGCCGACCGCACCGTGAGCCGCATCCGCGAGCTGGACACGGCAGACCGCATCCGCGAAATTGCCCAGATGATTGCCGGGGCCAACCCCAGTGAAAATACCTTTCAGAGTGCCCGCGAATTGCTGGCGCTGCGAGGTGAGGTGGTGAGATTGTGAGTTGGCGATGTAATGAAGCCGCCGCCGCGACGGGCATGAAATCGGCCACGCCGTAACTTGCAGCCGCTTGCAAAGCGCGTCGGAGGTAGTTGTTGTTTAACTGCCTCATCCTCTCATCATTTCACCATCTCACCATCTCACCCCACCGAATGTCTAACAACCTGCTTGCCGGTAAAGTCGGCATCATTTCTGGTGCCCTCGACGAGAAATCCATTGCCTGGAAAGTGGCCCAGCGGGCCTATGCCCAAGGTGCTCGCTTCGTGCTGACGAATGCCCCGCTGGCCATGCGCATGGGCGAAATTAAGCGGCTAAGCGAGGAGTGCAACGCACCCATTATCCCGGCCGATGCCACGTCGGTCGAAGAGTTGGAGGCACTGTTTAGCGGGGCAACGGCGCACTTGGGCGGCAAGCTCGACTTTGTGCTGCACAGCATTGGCATGAGCCCCAACATCCGCAAAAAGCGCGATTACGGCAACCTGGACTACAAGTTTTTTCAGCAAACGCTGGACGTTTCGGCGCTCTCGTTTCACAAAATGATGCACGTGGCCGAGAAGCAGGATGCGCTGAATGAGTACGCCAGCATTGTGGCCCTCAGCTACATCGCGGCGCAGCGCGTGTTCCCTGACTACACCGACATGTCGCAGGCCAAGGCCATGCTCGAGAGCATTGCCCGCAACTACGGCTACCGCCTCGGGATGCAGAAAAAGGTGCGGGTAAACACCATTTCGCAGTCGCCGACCAAAACCACGGCCGGTACCGGCGTGGGCGGTTTCGATGCGTTTTACGACTACGCCGAGAAAATGTCGCCCCTCGGCAACGCGCCCGCCGAGGCGTGCGCCGACTACTGCATCTCGCTATTCTCGGACCTGACGCGCTACGTGACCATGCAGAACCTGATGCACGACGGCGGTTTCAGCAGCATGGGGGTTTCGGAACACATGATGAATGTGCTGACGGAAGCCGCCGGGGCAGGTGCTTAAGCATTGGTTTTAAGGCGCATAGCACGGTCAATAAAAAAGTCCGGCCAATGGTCGGGCTTTTTTATTGGCGAAAAAAACGCGGGTTTGCAGCGAATGTCCGGCGACCGGCCGGTGGCTTACTCCAGCGTCAGCACTGCCCAAGCCTCCGCCAATTTTCCTTCGGCCAGCAGCTGGCGGCCCAGTTGCAGCAGTTGTTTTTGCCGCTCGGCGGCATTGTCGCGGTGCTTGTTGAGGAGGTAGGCCACCGCAGGCTCGGCGCGGAAGGCGTCGATTTGCGCAGTAGTGGGCAGGGCTTCGCGCTCGATGTTGGCCAGTCGGCCCAGCTCGTTGCCGGTGAGGACGTTGGAGGTGCGGAGACGTTCGGGCAATTGGTCGATGCCAATGCCAAGGTGGCGGTTGGGTTTGGGCACCTCAAACAGGCTGCTGCCGCTGGCGCGGCAGTACCAGTCGCCACCGAGGCGGGCCACGGCGTCGAGCTTGAAGGGGTCGATGCCGGTGGCGTCGGGCAGCAGGATGTCCTCGCGGAAGTGGGCGCGGACGATGCGGCAGATGACGAGGTTACCCGCGCCGTTGTTCTGGCCCAACTCGATGACCTGCTCTACTACGCACTCAAAGGCCGCCGGGGCTTCGGCCACGCGGGGCGGGCGCACCAGCTCAGAAGCCAGCTCGGTAAGGCCGGCTTT
>JANXUO010000612.1 GCA_025356245.1 Hymenobacter sp. | reverse complement strand
CAGGCCGGCGCGTTTTTCCAGCACGGCCAACAGCATCTGCAAGCGCTTGGCATCGAAGCCAGTAGCCGAGCGCTGGGGCGTGCCGTAGGCGGCGGGCGTCACCAGGGCCTGCACCTCCACCAGCAGCGGGCGGTTGCCCTCGAGCGTGGCGGCGATGGCCATGCCGCTGAGGCTTTCGGAGCGTTGCGAAAGCAGGATTTCGGAGGGGTTCGATACCTGGCGCAGGCCGTCGCCCTGCATCTCGTAGATGCCCAGCTCGGAGGTGCTGCCGAAGCGGTTTTTGGTGGTCCGCAGAATGCGGTAGCTCAGGTGGCGGTCGCCCTCGAATTGCAGCACGGTGTCCACCATGTGCTCCAGGGTTTTGGGGCCGGCCAGGCTGCCGTCTTTCGTGATGTGGCCGATGAGCAGCACCGGCACCCCGGTTTCCTTGGCGTACTTGAGCAGCTCGGCGGTGCATTCGCGCACCTGGCTCACGCTGCCCGCGCCGCTCTCCACCAAGTTGGAGTGCATGGTCTGGATGGAGTCAATCACGACCAAGTTGGGCTGCACTTCCTCAATTTGGCGGAAGATGTTCTGGGTGCTGGTTTCGGTGAGGATGTAGCAGCCGGGGTGCTGGCCGTCGGCGAGGCGCTCGGCCCGCATCTTAATCTGGCTTTCGCTTTCTTCGCCGCTCACGTACAGTACTTTGAGCTGGCGCAGGCTGAGGGCAATTTGGAGCATGAGGGTGCTTTTGCCGATGCCCGGCTCGCCGCCAATGAGTACGATGGAGCCCGGTACGATGCCGCCGCCCAGCACCCGGTTCAGCTCCGCGTCCTGGGTAAGGATGCGCGGCTCGTCCTCGACGCTGATTTCACGCAGGGCTTTGGGCTTGGACACCTTGCTGGCGTTGCCGCCGGGCACGGTGCTGGCGGGCTTCCAGGTGCCGACGGCGGTGGTGCTTTCCTTCTCCACCACTTCTTCCACAATGGTGTTCCACTCGCCGCACACCGTACAGCGGCCCAGCCACTTAGCGGATTGCGCCCCGCAGTTCTGACAGAAAAAAACGGTTCTTGCTTTGGCCATTTCAGGTAAGTTTTGAATGGGGATTGGGTGGGGGCTGGCACCCGTCCGTGAAATTTAAAACGGTGAACGGACTGCCCCGCGTACCATTGAATGGCAAGTTACAAACTTGCCCAACGGGGTGGCGCACGGTTACGCGCTGCGCGCTAAACCGTGGCCAGCGGCGGGCGGCGTTTCCAGTTAAAAACCGTCAAACTCAGCAACACCAGCGCCAGGCCCTGGGTGCCCCGGCCGAGGTATTCGCCGTGGCGGGCGTAGAAGGTGGTTTCGTTGTTCAGATGCACGAGGGCGCGGCTGGCGGTGGGCACCCAGGCCGGTTCTAGCTGTGCGATTTCGCCTTTTTGGTTGAGGAAACCGGTGAAGCCGGTGTTGGCCGAGCGGGCCAGGTCGCGGCGGGTTTCGATGCAGCGCAGGCCGCCGTAGCGCAGCAGCTGCCGGTAGCCGGGCGAGTCGTGCCACCAGGCGTCGTTCGTGACGAGGCCCAGCAGCGTGGCCCCGCCGGCGGCGTACTCGGCCGTGAAGTCGCCGTAGATGGATTCGTAGCAGATAGAAGGGGCCAGGCGCAGGGCCGGGGCGTTGGCCGGGGCCGCAAACACCGTGCGCCCGGCCTGGCTGCCGTAGGAGCCGACGAAGCCGCCTAAGTTAATGTTTTTGAGGATGCTGCTAAGGATGGGCGGTATCTTCTCAACCCCCGGCACGAGCCGCGACTTGCGGTAGATGGCCAGCGGGGCGGTGGCGCTGGCAAAATACCCGGCCGCGTTGTAGATGTCGTAGTAGCCCAGGTCGTCACGGTAGCGGGCCGTGGCGCTGGCGTTGTCGGCATCAGGGTACGAGCCGATGGTGGTGAGGCCCGTGAGCAGCGCCACGCCGGGGTGCTGCGCCAGCCACGCCCGAATGCGTTGGATTTTGGGTTGGCTTTCGATGGTGTTTTCCCAGACGGCTTCTTCGAGGGCGGTTTCGGGCCACAGCACCAGCCGGGTGCGCGGCGTAAGGTGCTGGGCCGAAAGCGTGAGCAGGCGCGTAAGCTGCTCGTCGTTAGAAATAAAGTGCGTCCCGCCCTCGAATTTTTCGGTGTACGGGTCGATGTTGGGCTGCACGACGACGACTTCTTCGGTCGGGCCTTTTTCCTGATAGTTCGCGCCGATGACGTAGGAAGCCAGCAGCGGCAGCGCCACGGCCAGCAGCGGCACCAACCACGCCAGTTTCGTGGGGCGGTTTTGGTTATCTGGTGCCCGAACGGCCTCACCGTTAGTATTAAAGAGTGTTGGCGTTATTAGAAAAAACGCCAGCAAATTCACCGCCCACACCCACACCGAGCCGCCCAGAAAGCCCGTGTACTCGTACCACTGCACCCATTGCGGGGCGGCGGCAAAGCCATTGCCGAGCGTGAGCCAGGGCCAGGTCAGGTCCCAGGTGAGGTGAAGCTGCTCGAAGGCAATCCAGTACACGGGCAGCGACAGGTAGCCCCAGCGGTTGCCCAAGCGCTTTTTGGTTTGCCGGAAGGCCATGAGCGGCAGGCACATGAGCAGGGCGTTGAGGACGACGGCCGCCGCGCCGGCCGTGGGTTCGGCGTAGCTTACCCACCAGGTAGTGAGGGCGTTCCAGAGCACCAAAAACAGGTAGGTAAGGGCAAATACGCGGCGCTTGCGGGCGTTTTGGCGGGTCAGTGTGCGTTCCAGCAGCAGGTAGGGCACCCAGCCGATGAAGAGCAGCGGCACCAGCCAGGCCGTGGGCCACGGTGCCCAGCCGCCCGAAAGGAGCAAGGCCCCGAGCAGGGCCAGGAGCCAGGGGTGGGGGTGGAAGATTTTGGACATGAAAGGTGAAAAGGCGGGGTGGTCTGACG
>JANXUO010000602.1 GCA_025356245.1 Hymenobacter sp. | reverse complement strand
CCGTTGTAGCCGCCGGCCGCCCCCGTAGCCCCGGAGTTGGCCGCCACGCCCAAGCCGCCCACCTGCACGGTCAGGGTTTCGCCGGGCGTTACGGTCAGGGTGGCGGTGGTTTGGCCGCCGCCGCCGCCCGGCTGGCTGCCGTTGCTGCCGCCGGCCGCCCCAATGGCCCGCACCCGCAGGCGCGTCACGCCGGCCGGCACGAGGTAGGTTTGGGCGGCCCCCGTGTAGCCGAAGGTGGCGACCACCGGGGCCGGCAGGCGGGTGGTGGCGGTCAGCAGCTCGGTCCAGGCCGTGCCGTCCCACACGTTCAGCCGGTCGGTGTCGGTGTTGTAAATGGTGAGGCCGGTGGCCGGGCTGGCAATGGCCGTGCGCTGCACGATGTCGAGGCGGGGCAGCAAAGCCCCTTTGGTGCTGCTCGTGAGGTCGAGCACGGCCGAGGCCGCGGGGCTGGTGGTGCCGATGCCCACGCTGCCGGCCACGTAGGCGCTGCCGCTGGTGGTGGTGGTGCCGGTGCTGCTGATGGTGAGGCCGCTGCTGCCGCCGTTGCCCACCAGGGCATTGGTGCCCAGGTTCAGGGTTTGGGTGGCCGTGTGGTTGCCGAGGTTGTCGCCGGGCACGTTGATAAGGTTGCTGCCGTCGAGGGCCGGGGCCAGCAGGGTGGGCACCGGCTCCAGGGTGAGGGTGCCGTCGCCGGCGTTGCCGCCGGTGGTGTAGGCCACGCCGTTGGCCGTGGGCAAGGCGTAGGAGTTGCCCCCGCCGCCGGCACCCAGCGGGCGGTTCACCGACGCCCCCGAGACGGCCCCGCCGCCGCCGCCGCCGTAGTAGCCGCCGCCGCCGCCGGCCCCGGAATTGGCGTTGCCGCCCGTGCCGCTGCCGCCGCCGTTGCCGCCCTGGCCCAGCGCCCCGGCCTGCCCTGGCAAGGTGCCGCCGCCGGCAGTGCCACCGGCCGTGACCGTGCCGCCGCCGCCGCCGTTGGTGCCGCTGCTGGCCGCGCCGGGGTTGCCCCCGGCCCCGCCCTGAAACGGGGCCGAGGCGCTGCCATTACCAAAGGAACCGCCGCCGCCACCGCCGGCCACCACGAGGCGGTCGGCGAGGGCGGCGGGGCCGCGGCGCAGGTCGGTGGCCCCGCCGCCGCCGCTGCCGTAGCGGGCCAGCACGCTGCCCCCGCCGTTGTAGCCGCCCGCCGCCGCGCTGTTGGTGGCGTTCGAGCCATTGGCCCCGCGCCCGCCCACGTAGGCCGTCAGCACTTCGCCGGGGGTCACGGCCACGGTGGCCACGGTTTGCCCGCCGCCGCCGCCGGCGTTGGTGAAGGTGCCGCCGCCCGCGCCCACCGCCGTCACGCGCAGCCGCGTCACGCCGGCCGGCACGGTGTAGGTTTGCGGGCCACCGGTAAAGGTGAAGGTAGCCGTCGTGCCGGTGGCCTGGGTGGCCGATGCCAGCAGTTCGGTCCACACGCTGCCGTCCCACATATTGAGCTTGCCGGTGGTGGTGTTCACCACGGTCAGGCCCACGGCCGGGCTGCCAATGGCATCGCGCTGGGTCTGGGTGAGGCGCGGGGGCAGCAGGCCCTTGGGCGCAGCCGGGTTGGCGCTCACATCAAGCACCGCCGAAGCATCGGGCGTGCCGGCCGTGCCAATGCGCACACCGGGCTGGGCGAAGGCGGCGGGCGCGGCAGCCAGCAGCAGCGCCACCAGCGGCGCCCGGAAGTAAGTTTTCAGCATCATCGGGAGGGGTAAGAAACGGCAAAGGCGCGGACTGCCCGCGCCTTTTCGCCAAAACTACCCGCCTCCCCGGCCCTTGTCAAGCCTTTTGTTATCGAACAACCGCAGAAAGGGCACGAACGACAAAAGCCCGCCGCCGCCCGCTCACCCGCGCCCTTTAGCGCCCGCCGCCGCTGCGGTACTGCACCCGCGCCTTGCCCATGCGCTCGCGCAGGCCGCCGTGCTGCACAAAGTCCCGCTCCAGTTGCCGCATGAGCTGGTCGAGCAAGTAGTTGGCTTGATGGATGAGGCAGAGGGCAATGTTGGCCACCACCGCATCGGGCCGGGTTTCGCAGAACTCGCGGTAGGTTTCAAAGCTCACGCGGGTGCCGTGGCCGAGCTGCCGCACAAAGCGGGCCTCGCGCGAGTCCTTGTCCCAGAGGGGCAGGTCGCGCACCCGCAGGTAGTCGCGGTAGTCGGTCAGCAGCTCCTCAAGGCTGGCACGGGCCACGCCCGTGAGCTTTATTTCCATCTCCTTAGAATGCCCCGCCGCCGCGCTGCCCTCCACAATGTTCTGCTTCCCCGAGCGGGCCGCCTGCACCATCTGGTCGATGGTACGGTCGCCCCGGCGCAAAAACCGTTGGGTAAACCGAAAGGTAATGTCGTAAACCACCTCGGCCTTTTGGTAAGCCAGCAAATCGGCGTAGCCGTTGTGGGGAGGGATGAATCCGGGTGGGTTGGGGGTCATGGGAGTTGGAGTTTCTTTGGGTTTCAATTGGTTTCCATTGATTTCAATTATAGGTCATATAAGTCGTATGGGTCATATAGGTCCTATAATTGAAACCAATGGAAACCCAAAGAAACCCCGAAAACCTTTACCCCCCCAAAAACCCTTATTTCAACAATCTTAGCGTCGCCGTCAGCTCGTCGCGGTAGCTGCGGCCCAAGGGTAGGGTGCGCTCGCCCACCTGCACGGTGTGGGCGCTGGGGTCGAGGGCCGTTACGGCCCCCACCCGCACCCCGTAGCCCCGGTGAATGCGGGCAAACTGCCCGGCCGGCAGCCGGGCCAGCAGCTCGGCCAGCCCCTGGCGCAACCTAAACTTGCGGGCCGCCGTGTGCAGGTGGGTGTGGCCGCCGTCGGCCTCCAGCAGCAGCAGGTCGGCCAGCGGCACCTTCACGAAACGCTGCTGGTGGCGCACAAAAATGCCGTCGAGCAGCACGGTGCCGTCGGCGAGGCCGCCGGTTTCGGCATCGGGCGCGTGGCCCTGCCGGGTGGCAAAGTGCTGCAGGGCCAGCTCGATGCTGTGGCCCAGCAGCGGCCCGTTGTAGGGCTTGCCCAAAAACGCAAACGGCCCCACCTGCCGGGCGCGGGCAAAGGTGGGGTTGTCGGGGAAAGCGGTGATGAAGATGAGCGGTACCCGCCGCCGCTGCACGAGGGCTTCGGCCGTGGCAATGCCATCGCGGGGGCCGTCGAGGTGGATGTCGAGCACCACGAGGTCGGGTTGCAGGGCGGCAAAAAGCCGTTCGGCCTCCTCGGCCGACGGCGCCACGCCCGCCAGCCCGTAGCCCAACTCCTGCAACTGGTGCCGCAGGATGCGGGCCTGCATCGGGTTGTTTTCAACGGCCAGGATGGTGATGTCGGAGGTGGTCATTGTTATTGTTTTTGATTGGTGGTTTTTGGTTTCTTGGTCAAGGCTTCGCCGGGAATACCTGGATGGCTGGGTTCAAAAAGCAAACGTCGGTCGAAACACTTTCAAGGACCATATTCAGAAACAAGAAACCAAAAACCCCCAACCAGAGACTACCAACCAAAAACCTCACCCCGCCACCGCAAATTTCGGCAGCAGCAGCCAGAACCGCATTCCGCCCGTGGCCGGGGCTTCGGCGTGCAGCTTGGTGCCGAGCAGGCCTGCGAAGTGCTGGCACAGCCGCAGCCCCAGGCCGGTGCCCGGCTCGCCCGCCGTGCCCGGCACCGAGGCCACCGGCCCGGCCCCGAACACCGCCGCCAGCGCCGCCGCGCTCATGCCGCCGCCCGTGTCGGCTACGCTAAAGGCCACGCCCGCGTCGGCCGTGGATTCGGCCGCCAGGCGCACCCGCCCGCCGGCCGGGGTAAACTTGATGGCGTTGGCCAGCAGGTTGCGGAGCACGGTGGTCAGCAGGTCGAGGTCGGCCCAGACGAGCAGGTGTTCGTCGGCCACCAGTTCGAGGGCCACGCCCTTGCGCCGGGCCACGGGCTCGTAGAGCTGCCCGACGCTGAGCACCGCCGTGGCGGCCCGCAGCCGTTGCGGGGCGTAGCGCAGCTGCCCGCCCTGCATCCGGGCCCAGTCGAAGAGGTTGTCCACCAGCGCCCCGAGCTGCTGGGCGCTGCTGTCGAGGGCCCGCACCAGGTCGTCGGCGTCGGCCGAGGCGGCGGGGGCCACGGCCGCTTGCAGCAGCGGCGTAATCTGCTGAAACATGGCCACCGGCCCGCGCAAATCGTGCCCGATGATGTGCATGAGCTGCTGCTGCGTGGCGTTGGCCCGGCGCAGGGCAGCCTCCGAGGCTTGCAGCCGCCGCCGCGAGCGCAGCAGCAGCCCCAGCAGCGCCCCGCCGCCCAGCAGCAGCAGCAGCAGGCCGCCG
>JANXUO010000598.1 GCA_025356245.1 Hymenobacter sp. | reverse complement strand
GGCTTGCGCTCGGCATCGACGCTGCGGCCCGTGATGAGCTGGTTGCGGGCAAAGCTGTAGATGCTGCCCGCCAGGCGGTTGGTGCCGCTTTTGGTGATGGCGTTGATGTTGGCCCCCGTGAAGTTGCCCAGCGTCACGTTGAAGGGCGAAAGCACCACCTGCATTTCGGCGATGGCGTCGATGGAAATGGGCTGGGTGCCGGCCAGGGCGCCCGGCGTGCCCGCCGCCACGGTGCCCGCCGCCCCGCTGGCCGGCTCCTGAAACCCGAGCACGTCGTTGGTGGCCATGCCGTCGATGCTCAGGTTGTTGAAGCGGTAGTTGGTGCCGCCAAACGAGTTTTTGTTGCCCTGGGGCATGAGCTTGGTCAGGTCGCTCAGGCTGCGGTTCACGGTGGGCACGCCCTGAATGGCCTCGCGGCTGAGGTGGTAGCTCTGCCCGTTTTTGTCGGCCGCGAAGGGGTCGCCCCGGCGGCTGGTGACGGCCACCTCGCCCAGGGCGGTACTGGCCTCTACTAGCACGAAGGTTTGGCGGGCGGCCTTGCCCAGGCTCAGGTACAGGTCGTCGCGGGTTTCGGGCGTGTAGCCCACAAAGCTCACCTGCACCGCGTAGGGCCCGCCGGGTTGCAGGTTGGTGAGCAGAAAGTTGCCGCTGGCGTCGGTTTGGGTGCCGCTGCGGGTGCCGGTGGGCAGGTGCGTGAGCAGCACCGTGGCGCCGGGCACGGGGGTGCCTTTGGCGGCCGTCACCGTGCCCTCAAAGGCGCTGGTGGTAGTTTGGGCGGTGGCCAGGAAAGGGAAGAGGAGGAGAAAGAGGTAGTAGAGGAATTTCATGCAAAGGCGTTTGGGGGGATTTATTGGTTTGGGGGTGAGGCGAACATCAGGTGCTATAGCGCCCGGATGCCCGCGTACAGCCCGGCGCTCAGCGCTGCCGCCACGGGCAGCGTGAGCAGCCACGAGAGCCCGATTTTGGCAATTTCGCGCGAGTTGGCCGTGCCGTTCACCAGGCCGATGCCGTAGATGCTGCCCACCGACACGTGCGTCGTGGACACCGGCAGGCCCAGCTTGCTGGCGAAAATCACCAGTCCGCTGGTTACCAGGTTGGCCGTGAAGCCCTGGCCGTGGTTGAGGTTGGAAATCTTCTTGCTCATGGTGTCGGCCACGCGGCGGGCATTGAGCCAGCCGCCCAGGGCCATTGCCGAAGCCAGGACGAGGACGTTGACGGGCATCTGGAAGAACTTGCACAGCAGCAGCAGGCCCAGCAGCTTGGGGGTGTCGTTGAGGCCACGGGCGAAGCTCATGGCGGCGGCGCTGGCGTAGTGCAGGCCGTTGATGAGGGGCTGAAAATGCAGGCCCAGAAAGGTGCCCTGATACAGGGTTTGGCACTCGGCAGCGGTGCCCACCGCGCCGTGCAGGGCGGGGGCCGCCGCGTAGGCTGTGGCGGGCACCGTGGCCACGGGCACCCAGGCCGTACCCACGCACACGCAGGTTTCCTGGGTGATGCCCGCCGCCCGGCGGCCCTGCCGCAGCCCCACGTACAGCAGGCTGCCCAGGCCCACGGCCAACACCGGCCCGGCCACCAGCGGCAGAAAAAACGTGCTGCCCAGCTTGGCAAAGTTCACGGCGGGCCCCACCGCCACCAGGCCCGCGCCCACCAGTGCCCCCACCAGCCCGTGGGTAGTCGACACCGGGAAACCGAAGCGCGTGGCCAGCAGCACGGTGAGGCCCGCTGCCAGCGCCACGGCCAGCACAAAGCCTACCGACTGAATAACCTCGTCCGGCACCAGGCCCTTGCCCGAGAAGTTTTTAATCAGCTCAGCGGCGAAAAAGTACGAGCAGACCGAGCCCGCAAACGTGGCCACCGTGGCCAGCACCAGCGCCGGGCGGTAGGCCAGCGTGCCGCTGCCCCAGAGGGTGGCCACGCCCTTAAAATTGTCGTTGGCCCCGTTGGAATACGTGAGCAGTAGCACTGCCAGAAACAGAAAAAGTAGCAACATAGAACAAGTGAGGATACCGACGGCAATCCCTGCTTTACGCCGTCGGCAAAGGCTATTGCGCTTTCCAATACGGCAAACGCTCCGCGGTCGGATTGGCAATGTTACCGCAATGTTACGTTTGGTGGCCGTAAGTGCGGCCCGCGCCCCGGCTGGGGAATAACCCCGCAGCAAAGCCAGGCGTATGCAAATGCCGGGGCGTTCGTTCCGTTTTTTTTCATCCAACCCACCTCACCCGCACCATGAGCTTATTCAGCAGTGACGCCCTCAAGGGCAAAAAAATTGCTATCCTCGCCACCGACGGTTTCGAGCAGTCGGAGCTGGAAAAACCCAAAAAGTACCTCGAAGACGAGGGTGCCGAGACGCACGTCATCAGCCTCAAAAGCGGCAAGATTAAAGGCTGGGACCAGAAAGACTGGGGCGACGAAGTGGCCGTGGACAAGGTGATAACCGACGCCCGCCCCGCCGACTACGACGCCTTGGTGCTGCCCGGCGGCCAGATGAACCCCGACATCCTGCGCATGGACAAAGATGTGGTGGCCTTCGTGCAGGCCTTTGCCCGGTCGGGCAAGCCGGTGGCGGCCATCTGCCACGGCCCCTGGCTGCTGGTGGAGGCCGACGTGGTGCGCGGCAAGAACGTAACGAGCTGGCCCAGCCTGCACACCGACCTTAAAAACGCCGGGGCGCACTGGGAAGACGCTGAAGTGGTAGTGGACGGTAACCTCATCACGAGCCGCAAGCCGCAGGACATTCCAGCCTTCAACGAGAAAATTAAGGCAGCGCTGCTGGCGTAGGCGGGGCGTTGGTATGAAGCGTCCTTAAAAGCTGTTTTACCTAATAAAACAGTCATGCTGAGCCTGCCGAAGCATCTTTACCGGGCAAGTAATTTGGTTTGCTGCTGGGGTAAAGATGCTTCGGCAAGCTCAGCATGACTGTTTTATTAGGTCAAACAGACTCTCAGGGCAGCAGTCCCAGCAGCGCGGCCGTGTAGGAGCGCAGCACGGCCCACATCAACCCGTCAAAAGCCAGCAAAAACCCGCCCTGCACCCACAGGGCCTGCCCAAAGCCGAGCAGGCGTTGGGGCTGGGCGGCGCCGGGTACAGCGGCACGGGCCACCAGCCAGAAGCCCGCCAGCACATACGCCACGTCGAGCCCGGCATTGAAGAGAAAGGTTTTTTCGAGCCCGAACTGCTCGGTGAGGGCCGTGGCTAGGGTGAGGCCGGCGGGGGCGTGGCGTTGCAGGTGCAGCACGCCCCAGGCCGCCAGGCCGGCGTTGATGCTGCCCCACACGGCGTTCATGCCGTGGAAGTAAAAGGCGGGCAGGCGGCGGTCGGTGCGCGGCAGCAGGTAGCCGCTGACGAGCAGGTTGGCCAGCGCCCAAGTGGCCAGCACGGCCAGGCCCCGGCCCAGGGCCAGCTCGCGGGCGTCGTGCAAAACGGGCAACAAATCGGGCATGGCAGCCAACGCAAAAGGGTAAAAAACAAAACAGGAAGCCGGTAGGGCTTCCTGTTGTTTGCTGAAAATGTGGAAAGGAAAAACGGTGCCTAGCGGCGGAACCCAATGCCCACGTACACCTGAAAGGCCTGGTTGCGGATGTTGGTGTTGTTGAGGAGTGGGCCGCTGGGCTTGGTGATGTTGACCCTGGTGCCGTCGTCGTACACGCGGCCCAGGCTGACGTCGTAGCGGATGCCCACGCGGCCGGGGCCGATGCGGGCTTCGGCGCCCACCACCCCGCCGTAGTCAACCGAGCGAAAGCCGTTGTCCTTGAGGGCGTAGTCGTTGCCGTCCACCGAAGCGTTGGTAAGCAGCGACACCTGCGGCCCCACGTGGAGGCTGATGGTGGAGGTGAGGTTGGCCACGTACAGTACGGGCAAGCTCACGTAGTCGAAGCGGTTATTGACCTGGCCGCCGTTGAGGTCGGAGAGGTAGCCCTTGCGCGAGTAAAGCAACTCGACCTGCAACGACGAGAAATTGGTGAAACCGAACTGCCCGTACACCCCGGCGTGGTAGGTTTTGAGGCTGTTGCGGTTGGCAAAAACGTCGGCCCCATCGCCATAGAGGTTGGCCAGTGTGAAACCGCCCTTCACGCCGAAGCCGGTGTTGCCCGATTCAAGCCCCGTGCCCCGCGCGTACTTGGTGGAAGAGGCCACTTTGCCCGCCGAGGGAGCTTCGCTCTTGTCCTGGGCCTGGGCGGCGGTGGTCAACACGCAAAGGCCCAGCAGGGGAAGAAGAAATTTCATAGCAGTAAACAGTTCAAAGGTGAAGTGGGCCAGTAGTGGCCCATTTGCGGCGTTATACCCGGCCTTTGCGGCGAAGGTTGCCCCGAATGCGCCCGCGCTTGTATCTTTGGGGCGTTGCAGCCCCGCTGCCGCGCTTCTTGCGGGATGTTAGCTCAGTTGGTTCAGAGCGCCACCCTGACACGGTGGAGGTCACTGGTTCGAGCCCAGTACGTCTCACTACAAAGCCCTTGGCCCTGGTGCCAGGGGCTTTTTTGTTGAAGTTTCCCGGGCGTTCACGCGGGCTTTTTGCATTCGTATCAGCCTTTGAAAATCGCCTTCGCCCCCAACTACGCCCACGCGCTGCCGCCGGGCCACCGCTTTCCGATGCTGAAGTACGAGCTGCTGCCCGAGCAGCTGCTGCGCGAAGGCACCGCCAGCGAAGCCGACTTCTTTGTGCCCCAGCCGCCCCCGCTGGCCGACATCCTGCGCACCCACGACGCCGGGTACGTCGAGCGCCTGCGCCGGGGCCAGCTTACCCGACCCGAAGAGCGGGCCACCGGTTTCCCGTGGTCGGAGGCGCTGTTCGAGCGCGAAATCACCATCCTGGGCGGCACCGTGGCCGGGGCGCAGTACGCCCTGGGGCAGCCCGGCGGCGGGGTGGCGCTCAACATTGCTGGCGGCACCCACCACGCCTTCCGCGCCCGGGGCGAGGGTTTTTGCCTGCTCAACGACCAAGCCGTGGCTGCCCATTGGCTGTTGCACCACGCTTCCGCGCACGTGCGCCAAATTCTCATCATCGACCTCGATGTGCACCAAGGCAACGGCACGGCGGCCATCTTCCAGCATGAGCCGCGGGTATCTACCTTTTCGATGCACGGCGCCCGCAACTTTCCCGCCCGCAAAGAGCAGTCCGACCTCGACCTGCCCTTGCCCGACGGGACCGACGACGCCGAATATCTGGCCCTGCTGGCCGACACCCTGCCCCGCTTGTTTGCCACCGTGCAGCCCGATTTCGTCTTTTACTTGGCCGGGGTCGATGTGCTGGCCACCGACAAGCTGGGCCACCTCGCCCTAAGCCGCACCGGTTGCCGCCGGCGCGACGAGCTGGTACTCAACGCCTGCCGGCAGCGCCAGCTTCCCCTCCAAATCAGCATGGGCGGCGGCTACTCCGAAAACATTATCGACATCGTGGAAGCCCACGCCAACACGTTTCGGGTGGCTGGAGACTTGTGGGGGTGAGGCGCGGGCACAGCGCGGCGTGTTCGTGGTATACGCCGGTGGCTTCGAGCACGGCGTGTACGTGGCTCAGGGCGACATCATGTTTGCCCAGCCAGTCAGCCAGCAGCTGGAAGCCTTTGGTGTCGTTGGGGAGGGTCTTGTTCTGGCGCTTGTCGGTCAGCGGGTCAAGCAAAGCGCAATCGAGCTTGGCCTTGGATACGTCGATTCCCAGGTATTTCATGGCTCACCTCAAAGATCTGAGTTGAAAGGTTGAAATGACGCCGTTCATTGTCACTCGCCTTGTCCATACAGGGTCAGCGCGCAGCGCGCGCCCTCGG
>JANXUO010000590.1 GCA_025356245.1 Hymenobacter sp. | reverse complement strand
CCAGGCCAGTGAGGCTGCGGTAGTAGCTGGGCCAGGCCAGGGGCTGACTGATGGTGAACAGATTGTCCCGGTGAATGGAGTTGTACTGCCCGTAGCTGGCCTGGATGGTGGTGCGGCCAATATCCCGCGCCGCGCCCACGGCGGCTTGCTGGGCGGCCAACTGCTGCTGCGCCCCCTGCACGGTACCGCTTTGGGCCAGGGCCGCCGTCACGGCCTGGGCGGCGGTGAGTGGCGCGGGGGCCGGCGCGGCGGGCGGAGCTTCGGGTTGTTGGGCGCGGGCAAGGCCGGGCAGCAGCAGCAAACCCAGCAACACCCCCAACAACCCGGCGGGTGGCACATTGGGCGCGGGAGTGGCGGGCGGGGCCGGGTCCGGCGGGCCGGCCGCCCGGCGGGCCGTCCAGGTTTCTTCGAGGTAATACAGCACGGGCAGCACCAGCAGCGTGAGCAGCGTGGCCGTGAGCAGCCCGCCGATGACGACGGTCGCCAGCGGCTTCTGCACCTCGCCGCCGGCCGAGCCGGACAAGGCCATCGGCAGGAAACCCAGCGATGCCACGGTGGCCGTCATCAGCACCGGGCGCAGGCGGACGTGGGTGCCGGTCAGGATGCGGGCTTTCAGGTCGGTCAGGCCCTCGGCTTTCAGTTGGTTGAAGTAGCCAATCAGCACGATGCCGTTGAGGACCGCCACCCCGAACAGGGCAATAAAGCCCACGCCCGCCGAGATGCTGAACGGCATTCCGCGCCCCCACAGCGCCAGCACCCCGCCGATGGCCGAAAGCGGAATGGCCGTGAAAATCATGACCGATTGAGCCACCGAATTGAACGTGGCATACAGCAGCAAAAAGATGAGCAGCAGCGCCACGGGCACGGCCACCAGCAGCCGGGCGCGGGCCGATTGCAGGTTCTCGAACTGCCCGCCGTAGGTCACGTAATAGCCCGGCGCGAACCGCACCCGCTGCCCGATGCGCTGCTGGATTTCGCGGACCAGGCTTTCCACGTCGCGGCCCCGCACGTTGAAACCCACCACGATGCGGCGCTTGGCATCGTCGCGCTGAATCTGGCTTGGGCCGTTCACCAGCGCCACAGTGGCCACCTGTTCCAGCGGAATCTGGCGGCCGTCGGGCGCGGCGATGAAAAGCTGGCGCAGGTTGCTGATGTCCTGGCGGGCATCGGCTTTCAGGCGCAGCACCAAATCGAAGCGGCGCTCTTTCTCAAACACCTGCCCGGCCACCTGCCCGGCAAAGGCGGCCTGCACGGTGCGGTTCACGTCGGCCACCGACAGGCCGTACTGGGCCAGTTTCTCGCGGTCGAGCCGGGCCACGATTTGCGCCTGTCCGGTGGCCCGCTCCACGTACAGGTCGGTCGCGCCGGGCAGCCCTTTGGTCAGCGCCCCCACTTGGCGGGCATAGTCGTCGAGCAGGTCCAGGTCTTCCCCAAAAATCTTCATCACCACGTCCTGCTTGGCCCCCGAAATCAATTCGTTGAACCGCATTTGAATCGGTTGCTGAAAGCCGAAGGTGACACCGGGAATGGTGCCGAGCCGGGCCGCCATCTTCGTCACCAGCCCCTCGCGGGTAGCGGCCGAGGTCCAGTCCTTTTTGTCTTTGAGCACGATAATCAGGTCGCAGGCCTCGGTCGGCATCGGGTCGGTCGGGATTTCTGACGACCCGATTTTTCCCACCACCTCCTTCACCTCCGGGAAGTATTTGAGCAGCAGCCCGGCGGCCTGCTGGGCCTTTTCGGCGGTGTAGGTGATGGACGAGCCGGGCAACACGCGGGTTTCCACCGCGAAATCGCCCTCTTCCAGGGTCGGGATGAACTCGCCGCCCAGGGTACGAAACAGCAGCCCCGCCCCCAGCAGCAGCACCAGGGCCGTGCTCAAAATAAGGGCCTTCGCACCGAGCGCCCACCCTACCAGGCGCTGGTAGCGCCCGGCCAGCCAGCCCAGCGCCCGGTCGGCAAAGCCCGGCGGCGGCGCCGTTTCGCGGCCCAGGGTAAGCGCGGCCATCATGGGCACGTAGGTGAGCGAGAGAATGAACGCCCCCAGGATGGCAAAGGCCACGGTTTGGGCCATCGGCCGAAACATCTTGCCCTCAATGCCGCCCAGCGCCAGCAGCGGCAGATAAACGATGAGGATGATGATTTCGCCAAACGCCGCCGACGCGCGGATTTTGCTGGCCGCCTGATACACTTCTTCGTCCATTTCGGGCCGGGTCAGGGCCGGCGCTGCCACCGGGCGCGGCAGCAGGGCCAGCCGGTGAACGATGGCCTCGACCACAATCACGGCCCCGTCCACAATCAGCCCAAAATCAATGGCTCCCAGGCTCAGCAGGTTGCCCGACACCCCGAACAGGCGCATCATGCCAATGGCAAAAAACATGGCCAGCGGAATGACCGACGCCACCACCAGCCCGGCCCGCCAGTTGCCCAGAAACAGCACCAGTACGAAAATGACAATCAGCGCCCCTTCGGCCAGGTTTTTGGTCACGGTGCCGATGGCCTGGTCTACAAGCTTGGTGCGGTCCAGAAACGGCTCAATCACCACGCCTTCGGGCAGGGTTTTCTGGATGGTGGCCATGCGGGTTTTCACCGCCTTGATGACGGCCGACGAGTTGGCCCCCTTGAGCATGAGCACCAGCGCCCCCACCACTTCGCCTTCCTGGTTGCGGGTCATCAGGCCGTAGCGCACGGCGTGGCCGAAGCGCACCGTGGCCACGTCGCGCACCAGCAGCGGCACGCCGGTGGCGCTGCCGGGCGGGCGCACCACCATGCGGCCCACATCATCGAGCGAGCCGGCCAGCCCCTCGGTGCGGATGAAATAAGCAGCGGGGTTTTTGTCGATGTAAGCGCCCCCAGTATTCTGGTTGTTGCGTTCCAGGGCGTTGTACACGTCGGCTACGCTCACGTTGAAGCTCCGCAGGCGTTCCGGGTCGAGGGCCACTTCGTATTGTTTCACGAAGCCCCCGAAACTGCTTACGTCGGCCACGCCGGGGGTGCCCAGCAGCTGCCGGCGCACCAGCCAGTCTTGCATGGTGCGCAGGTCGGTGGGCGAGTACTTCTTTTCGTAGCCCTTGCGCGGGTGCAGCACATACTGGTAAATCTCGCCCAGCCCGGTGGTGACCGGGGCCAGCTCGGGGGTGCCGGTGCCGGGCGGAATTTGCCGCTCGGCGTCGCGCAGCCGCTCGCTCACCTGCTGCCGGGCCCAGTAGATGTCGGTGTCGTCGGGAAACACGATGGTGACCACCGAGAGGCCAAAGCGGGAGAAGGAGCGCACTTCCTGCACCTCGGGGATGGTGGCAATGGCCTGCTCGATGGGGAAGGTGACGAGCCGCTCCACGTCGGGTGCCCCCAGCGAAGGCGTTTGGGTGATGACCTGCACCTGGTTGTTGGTAATGTCGGGCACGGCATCGATGGGCAGGTGCGCCACCGAATAGCCGCCCCAGGCCATCAGGCCCAGCGTAAGCAGCCCCACCAGCAGCTTGTGGCCGATGGAGAAGCGAATAAGGAAATCGAGCATAGCGCCGCGCTAAAAAAGAAGGTCTAACCACAAGAAAGCAACATCCGGGCGGCATGAGCGCGGGCCTTGTTCGCCGCCCGAAAGCAGCGCAAATGCCCACGGCCAGCGTTGCGTATTTGCAAGCTGGAGCCGTAAAATCCGGAAAAAAGCAAGGAAGGATTAGGCCCTCGGGGGCTGCCAGCAGCCGGGGGCGCTGCCCTGGCAGGCGGCCGGAATGTGCAGGGCCGCTACCGGCGCGGCTTCCAGCAAGAGCAAGGCTGCGGGCCACGGCCGCAACACCGGAGCGGGGAAAAAGCACACCGCCCCGGCCAGGTGCTGGTGCGCGTGGTGGCCGGGCAACGACTGGTGTTCGGGGCTGTTGTGGTGGTCGCCGACGTAGTGGTCGTAGTAAAAATCCCAAAAGCCGGTGGCCGCGTGGTCGGTGGCGTGGTGCTGCCAGAGCGTGGCCGCATCCACCAGCCCGTGCGCGTCGCCGGCCGGCATCAGGCCCACCACGAACAGGTTCAGACTAAGCAAGAGGGCTACCAGGCGCTTCATTGGGGCAAAGGTACGGAAAGCTTCAGCCGGCGAACAACGAGGCGGAAATTATGCAACTCCGGGGCGGTATTCAGCACCAACTTCGGCAATGGCCCGCCGTTCCTTTGCGTTACTGAGTTGCTGTTTCGCGGATGGCGCGGGGCTCTGCCCCGTGCCGAAGTGCTGGGGGCCTCTGGCCCCCAATCGTTGAACGGTTTAACTATTGCTTCGTTCTGGGGTGCGGGTTGAAAACCCGCAGCACTTGGTCACGGGGCACAGCCCCGCGCCAACCCCGTAACATCTTCCTTATGAACCCCACCACCGAAACCGCCACCCTCGACATCGAAGGCATGACCTGCGCCTCATGCGCGGCCTTTGTCGAGAAGTCGCTCAGCCGCGCCCCCGGCGTTCACAGCGCCCACGTCAATTTCGCTACCGAAAAAGCCACCGTGGCCTACCAGCCCGGCGTGGCCAGCCCCGCCACTTTGAAAGAAGCCGTGGTGAGCGCCGGCTACGGCGTAACCGAGCGGGCACCCGATACCAGCGCCGCCGACCGGCAGGCCGAGATTGACCAGCAGAAAGCGGCGGCTTATGCCAAGCTCAAGCGGCGGTTTTGGGTGGCGGTGGGGCTGGCGGCGGTCATCATGCCGCTGAGTATGCTGATGCTGTGGCCGCCGCTGGCCCAGGC
>JANXUO010000561.1 GCA_025356245.1 Hymenobacter sp. | reverse complement strand
CACAAAAAAGCCCCCGCGCAACGGGTGCGCGGGGGCTTTAAGAACGGTAGCGGGTAGTGGCGCTACTTCGCCATTTTCGTCACCTTGAACTCGGTGCGGCGGTTTTTCTGGTACTCCTCCTCGGTTTTGGCATCTTTCACGATGGGGCGGGTTTCGCCGTAGCCCTTGGCCGTGATGCGGGCAGCCGCAATGCCTTTGCTGATGATGTAGGCCACGGCCGAGTCGGCGCGGCGCTGCGAGAGCTTGAGGTTGTAGGCGTCCTTGCCGCGCTGGTCGGTGTGCGAGCTGAGCTCAACCGAAATCTTGGGGTTGTCCGTCAGCGTCTGCACCAGGGTGTCGAGGCGCACGGCCGCGTCGGGGCGGATATCGGCTTTGTCGTAATCGTAGAGAATGTCCTTGATTTCGATGGCCTTGTTGATGATGATTTTGTTCAGCGTCAGCAACACAGGCAGCTTGATGTCGTTCTGCTGGTTAGCTAGCTGGTCCTGCCCCGGAATTTTGCCGATGGTGCTAAGCGTGGTACGGGCCGTGAAGTCGCCGGCGCGGTCAGTCACAAAAGTGTAGTTGCTCACCGAGTCCAGCTTGGCCGTGAAGCGGCCGTCGGGGCCGGTGGTCACGTCCATCTTCTGGCCGTTGGTGTTCGTGATGCTCACCGTTTCGCCGGCTACCGGGGTGGTGGTGTTGGCTTTATCGTCGCGTTCCTGCACCAGGCCGTCGGCGTAGAGCGTAGCGGTTTTGGGCTCCTTCTTCTTGTAGGAATAAATGTCGTCGGAGCCTTTGCCACCGGCGCGGTTTGAGCTGAATGCGCCCGTGTTGTTGGCCATTGGCAGCGGGGCGAAATCATCGCCGGAGCTGTTTACGCTGGCCCCCAGGTTCACCGGCTTGCCCGCTTTCACCATGAAGATGTCGAGCTTGCCCATGCCGGGGCGTCCGTCCGAAGCAAAGTACAGCGTGCCGTCGGGGGCCACGCCGGGGAAGTTGTCGTTGCCGGCCGAGTTGATGCCTTCGCCCAGGTTTTCGGCGGGGGCAAAGCGGCCCGTGGGGCCGAGCGAGGCCTTGTAGAGGTCGTTGCCGCCGCTGCCGCCCTTGCGGCTGCTGGCGAAGTACAGCGTGGTGCCATCGGGGGCAAAAGCGGGCGAGAAATCATCGGCCGTGCGGTCGTTGATGTTGGCCAGCACCGGCTCGCTCCACGTACCGGCTTTCTTGTAAGAAATCCACAAGTCCACGCTCATGAAGCCTTTTTTGCTGCCGTCGTTCGAGCGGGCAAACACCATCGTGTTGCCGTCCGGCGTGTAGGTGGCGCTGGCCTCGTGCTTGGTTTCGGAGTTGAAGGGGCCGTCGAGCTTGCGCGGGGTGCCGCCGGTCATGGCCGTGGCATCGTCAAACTTGTTGGCGTAGAGGTCAGTGAACTTGCCGCCGTTGCCTTTGAACATTTTGCCGTCGCGGCCCGAGGCAAAAACCACCTCGCCGGTGCCGGGCATCAGCGCCGTGCCGTAGTCCGAGTCAGCGCTGTTGAGGGCGTCCACGGGCATCACGTCGTACATGGGGCGCATGGCGGCCACCGTTTTGCTGGCGGTAGCGCTTTTGCCCATTTCATCGGCGCGGGCCGCCAAGGTACGGTTGCCGCCGCTGCTGGCGTAGGTTTGAAACTGCTGGGCGGCCTCGTCAAATTTGGCGTTGGCCTTCAGCGATTCCGCGTAGCGGAAGCCTATGTCGGCGTTTTTCACGTTGCCGTCGAGGGCCGCCTTGTAGAAAGGCTCGGCTTCTTCGAGGCGGTTGGAGAGGCGGTAGGCCTCGCCGATGCGGAAGTTCGACATGGCGGCGTTCTTGCCCTTGGTCACGTCGGCTTTGTAGAGCGCAATGGCGGGTTCGTACTCGCCGCGGGCGAAGGTTTTGTCGGCCTTGCTCATGCCACCGGTGGTGGCACAGCCGCTGAACAGCGCGGCAGAGCCGACCGCAGCGCACACGAATAATGATTTCCTCATACAGGTGTTGGGGTGGTGGAGAAGGGAGTGGGTGGCGGGTGAAATTCCGTGCAAACACGGTTTTGGGTTAGCAATAATACTACTTATACCTAGCATTCACACCAGTGGGGCGGCCTGCGGTGCGTCGTTAAAGTACCGCTTCAACCAAGTAGCGGCCACGGGCGCGGGCCACTGTTCGTCCAAGTCAGCTTTGATGCTTAGGGTGTTATTGTAATAAAAGTCTGTTTTTCGCACTTCCCCGTCGGCAATAGCTGTCCGTAACTGCCCCCGCGGAAGTCGCATAATATTACCACCGCGTTGGAAGGCAAGTTGCGATTTATCCAAGAAATCCACTCCCAAAGCTTTTTCCAATTCCTGCACAAACCGCACCGAAGCATCGATGCTGCAACCGCTCGCGCCGGCCACGGCTTCGTCGAGGCCGATGAGCAAAAACAGGTTGTGCCGAAACTCGGCGGCGGCGTGCAGTTGCTGGCCGTGGCTCGTCCAGGCGGTGGCAAAGCGGGCCAGGGCGGGCGTGGCGGCGGCCTGCTCGGCGGCCGTGAGCGGGCGGCTAGCCTGGTATATCCAAACGCGGGCGGTGGGCGGCAGCTGTTGGAAGGGGACGTTCATTATTGTTCAATTAAAGGACGTCGCAAATTACTACCGGCCGGCTGGAAATGCAGCATTTGGCGTAACGCAGTTGGCGCCGGGCTACACCAGCGGCGCCGCATCGGCGGCGGTAACGGGACGCTCGAAGCGCAGACGGTCATCCTCGGCAAAGTCGGTTGCCAGAAAGCCATTGCGAAGCAGCACCTGATGCGAGGCCGGGTTGCTGGTGGCCGTGTGGGCCACCAGGCGGTGCACCATTTCGGTGATGGCGGCGTGCTGCACCAAGCCGGCCACCAGCTCGGTGCCCAGGCCCTGCCCGCGCCAGTCGTCGGCAATAGAATAGCCGATTTCGGCGGTGCCCGCCGCATCGGGCGGCCCCATGAAGCCCCCGGCCCCGACCAGCGTGCGGGGCACTTCGGGGGTGGCTTTGCGCAGGGCATACCAGCCGTACCAGCCGGCGGCCGTGCGCCCCCCGGCCGTGAGCTGCTCCAGAAAATAAAGCATGGCCTCGCGGTCGTACTCGCCGGTGGGCCAGTGGGCGGGCAGGGCCGCGCCCAGCAGCAGCGGGAAATAACGGGGCTTGTGCAGCTCGGCGGTAAGCAGCGCCCGGCTGGCGGCCAGCACAGTAAGGCGGGGGGTATGAAAGATGAGCGGAATCACGCAGAGGGCGTTAAAAAAGCGGTGGGTAGGTAAACAGGCAAGCAGGTTAGGGAGTTGGGGGTTTGGCGGATGAAGCCTGATTTTTGGTGTTCGGCACCGCCAGGCCCCGCCAATCCTCACCCGTCTTGCTTAACCCTGGCGCTCACTTTTCCTACGCACCCCATATGACACTTCGTTTGTTGCTGCTGGCCAACCTGGGGCTGGCAGCCGTCCTTACGGGCCTCATCTGGACAGTGCAGTTGGTGCATTATCCGGGGCTGGCGCTGGTGGGCAAGGCCGAATTTGCCCGCTACCACGCGGCGCACACGGCCCGCATGGGCCCTTTGGTCGGGCCGCTGATGGTAGCCGAGCTGGCGCTGGCGCTGTGGCTGGCCGGGGCGGGCCGCCTTGTGCTGCCCCACGGGGCGGGCTGGTGGAGCCTGGCGCTGGTGCTGGGCGCGTGGGCCGTCACGTTTTTTATCTCCGTGCCGTTTCATAACCGGCTGGCGGCCGGGGGCTACGACTACATCGCTATTGACGGCCTGACGCGCACCAACTGGCTCCGCACCGGGGCCTGGACGTTGCGGCTGGGGCTGTTGCTTTGGCTGGCAGCGCGCGGTTAACTCATTCCACCACCTCCAGCACCGTCCGAAACGAAGCGTATTTGCCCCCGAAGTGCTTTTCCATGTCGGCCCGCAGGGCGGGGGCGAAATGGGTTTGGTAGGCTTCGAGCTGCTCCAGGCTGACGGCGTAATACTGGGCGGCGTAGGTGATGCCACCTTCTTCCTCGTCGAGCAGGCGCAAAAGCTGGTGCTTGATGAAGCAGCCGGTGGCCAGTACTTCGGGCATGTGGGTGTCGCGCATGAAGACTACCCACTCGTCGGCAATGGCCGCGTCGAGGCTGCTGGTAACGTTGTAGAGAATCATTTGGAGTGCCTGGTGCTTGATGTTCGGTTTTCAGTTTGGAGTGTTGAGTATTCGGGGCTCGGCGACAAAGATTTTATGCACCAAGCACCCAAAACCCGCTTCACACCCGCATGGTATCGAATTGGAAATTCTGGATGCGGGCCTTGATATCGGCGGGGCTCAGCTTTTCTTGGGCGGCGGCCTGGGCCAGGGCGGGCAACTCATCGTCGCCGGCCAGGCGCAGGCTTATTATCTGGCCGAGGGTAAGCTGACTTTCCAACTCTGCGAAGCGCCGGCCGCTTACCTCGAAGTAGCGCTGGCGCACTTCGAGGCGGCAGATGCGGTCTTGCAGCTTCAGAGCATAGTGCTGGCGCAGCATCACCGTCACGCCCAGACCGATGATGGCCAGGACGGCCACCGAAAACCAGAGGCGGGCCAGCTGGTCGTCGTCGCCGGCCACTTTGGTGTAGCGCAGCACGGTGTAGCCGGCCATGATAAGGGCAGCGGGCAGCAGCACGAAATGGTGCGGCGCGAAGAACATGGGCGGATTTTTGGCGGCCATAAAAGGGGGTTGAGGGCGGCACAAGCCAAAGCCAACGCCGTTGATTAAGTGAAAATCGGGTAGCATGGGAGCCCCCGCCGGGCGGCACCGGGCAGCAAAAAAGCCCCGGCCAGGTCGGAGCTTTTTGGTAAGCGAAGGTACGGGCCACGCCACGCACCGCTGGGGTTACTTTTTCATTTCTTTGGCGCGGCGGCGCTCCTCCTTCATTTGGGCTTTGGCTTCTTTTTCGCGCTTTTCGTTTTCCTTGGCTTGTTCGCGCTGGGCCTTAAGCTGCTCCTTTTGCTGCTTTTGGGCGTCGCGCTCGGCGCGGGCCTGTTTTTTCAGGTCTTTTTCTTTGGCTTTCTGGTCCCTGAGCACGTTTTTGCTGTCGCGCATGGCTTGGTCGCTGTTCTGCGAAGCCTGCTTTTGGGCCTCGTAGCTGGCTTTGGCCTCGGTGGCGCGTTGCTGCTGCTGCTCGGGCGTTAACACGGTGCCATCGGGGGCACTTTGGGCCTGGGCACTGTGGGTGGCAACGGCCAGCAGCAGGACCAGGGCGGCAATGATTTTTTTCATGATTACAGGGAAGGCGGGTTAACCGCAGCCAGAACGGGCCGGAGGAGTCGCCGGGGCTTCAACGTAGCGGCGGGCCGGCGGGTTGGTTGTTATTCCACGTAGTCGAGGTCTTTGCCGAAGCTTTCGGGCAGGGTGCTGACGGCCCAGAACGCCACCAGCAGCGCAACCGCCCCGAGGGCGGCGGCGCCCGGCAGGCGGCCGCCCAGGTGCGCTTCGGCCCAGCGAAACGCCGGCACCAGCAGCACCACCGAGCCCCGTGCGAAATTGGGGGCGGTAGTGGCCACGGTGGCCCGCAGGTTGGTACCAAACTGCTCGGCCGCAACCGTCACAAACAGCGCCCAGAAGCCCACCGACAGGCCCAGCGCGAAGCACACGCCATAAAAAACCGTCGGCGAAGCGCCCTTCAAACCGAACAAATACACGCCCACCATGCCGCCGCACAGCACCAGAAAAATTTGCAGGGCGCGGTTGCGGCTGCGCAAAAGCTGGCTCAGCAGCCCGCTGGCCAAATCGCCGAACACGAGGCCGAAGTAGCACCAGAACACGGCCAGCCCGGCCGAGAGCGGCGCGGCCCCGGCCGGCACCTGCACGCCCAGGGCCTCGCCGAACTCGGGGGCGAAGGTGATGAGGATGCCCACCACGAACCACAGCGGCACCCCAATCAACAGGCAGCGCAGGTACTTGCCCAGCCGCACGGGCTGGGTGAACAGGCTGAGAAAATTGCCCCGCGCCACGCCCACTTGCGCTTGCGCCTGCCGAAACATCCCCGACTCGAACACGCTGACCCGCAGGCCCAGCAGCGCCAGCCCCAGCCCGCCGCCCACGAAGTAGGCGTTGCGCCAGCCCAGGCGCTCGCCCACAAAGTAGGCCAGCAGGGCCCCGCTCACGCCCACCGTGGCCACGAGCATGGTACCGTAGCCGCGCTTTTCGGGCGGCAGGCTTTCGCTCACGAGGGTAATGCCCGCGCCCAGCTCGCCGGCCAGCCCGATGCCGGCCACCAAGCGCAGCCAGGCGTATTGGTCGAGGGTTTGGACGAAGCCGTTGGCCAGGTTGGCCAGCGAGTAGAGCAAAATGGAGCCAAACAGCACCGAGAGCCGGCCCTTCTTGTCGCCGAGCACGCCCCACAGGATGCCGCCGAGCAGCATCCCGCCCATTTGCATGGTGATGAGGTATTCGCCCTGGGCTTTGAGGGCGGCTTTGCCGATAACGCCCAGGTCGCCCAGGCTTTTGACGCGCACGATGCTGAAAAGGATGAGGTCGTAGATATCGACGAAGTAGCCGAGGGCGGCTACTACCACGGCGGCGTTGAGGACCGCAGATTTAGCGGATTTAGCGGATTGCACAGAAGACATGGACGGGCGAAGCGAGGAATTGGGGCCGCAAGATGGCGACCGCCGCCCGAAAAGGCTCGTGAAACCAATGACACACTCATTCACCCCAACAATATCCTGCTGACACCGGACGATATCCTACTTATACCCGGCGACATCCTACTGACACCCGGCGACATCCTACTTACACTCGGAGATATCCTACTGACACCCGGCGACATCCTACTTACACCCGGAGACACCCTATTTACACCCGGAGATATCCTACTTACACCCGCCGATATCCTACTCGCACCTGCCGATACCTTACTTGCAGGTCACAATGCCGTACTAACCATGGAAAGTATCCTACTTGGGCTGAAAAACAGTGTACTCGCGGGCTGTTTATCGCTGCTCGGGGGTAAAAACCGGGGGCTTGTGGGCCGGAAACCCGCGCTACGGGTGGGGCTGGCAGGTTTCGAGGGGGTGGGCTTCGACCTGCACTGTGCTGTGGTGGATGGCGAACTCGTGCTGCAAGCCGGCGGTGAGGGCCGCGAGCCAAGCCGCATCGGGCGGGCCGGGATGCACGACGTGGGCCGTGAGGGCCACGTCGTGGGCCGCCGAGGAGAGGTTCCAGATGTGCAGGTCGTGGACGGAGGCCACGCCCGGCTGGGCCAGCAGGTAAGCCCGCACGGCGGCCAGGTCGAGGCCCGGCGGCACGGCTTGCAGGCCCAGGCGCAAAGTGTCGCGCAGCAGCCCCCACGAACCCATCGCCACCACGGCCAGCAGCCCGAGGCCGATAACCGGGTCGAGCCACGCCCAGCCGGTGACGTACACCACGGCCCCGCCCGCCACCACGCCTGCGCTCACCAGCGCATCGGTGGCCATGTGGAGGTAGGCGCCGCGCACGTTGGCGTCGGCCCGCTGCCCGGCCCGGAACAGCAGGGCCGTGCCCCCGTTGATGAGAATGCCCAGGCCGGCGAGCAGCATCACGGCGCGGCCGTTTACCGGGGCGGGGTGGCGGAAATGGTCGATGGTTTCCCAGAGGATGAAGCCCAGCGCGGCGTAGAGCAGGGCCGCGTTGAGCAGGGCGGCCTGAATGGTAGCGCCCCGGTAGCCAAAGGTGTAGCGGGGCGTGGCCGGGCGGCCCGCCAGCCAGGCCGCGCCCCAGGCCAGGGCCAGGGCCAGCACGTCGCTCAGGTTGTGGCCCGCGTCGGAGAGCAGCGCGGCGGAGTTGGCCCGGAGGCCGCCCACGGTTTCGGCCACGACGAAGAGCAGGTTGAGGGCAATGCCCACCGCAAAGGCCCCGTTGAAGCCGCCACCGGGCGGCGGCGCGGCGTGGGCGTGCCCGGCGTGGGTGTGGTCGTGGGGCATGGTGGGGTAGAAACGCAGGGCCGGGGGCGAAGTTGGCTTGAGCCGCTGTGCGCAGCACCTTTGTAAGCCCAGCGCCGGCTACTCCAGCACCACGCGGCGCGTGATGGTTTGCCCGGCGTACTGCACCCGCAGCAGGTACCCGCCAGCGGGCAGGTGGGCAGTGTTGAGGGTGATGTCGGGGGCCGCCACGGCCTGGGTGAGCACGGCGCGGCCTACGGCGTCAAGCAGTTGCACTTGCTGCGGGCGGGCGGCCAGGTCGAGGTGGAGGTGAAGGGCGTCGTGGGCGGGCACGGGGTAGGCTTCGGTGCGGGCGGCAGCTTGCGTAGGAGCCACGGTGAGGACGTTGGGGTCGAGTAGGCGGGCGAGGATGGTATAATTCCCGGTAAGAGGATTGATAAATGCTCCGCCGATTAAAATCCCTCCATCGGCTTGCAGCGCCAGACTCCCTACGTAATAGTCCAAGAGTTGAGCAGTGTTGAAGCTGGTATCCAAAGCCCCCATCGGCAGTAGTCGTAGCGGGTGCCAATCGGGGCCGGATTGGCTGGTCCGGTTGAATTGGCCAACAGCTAATATGCGTTGGTTGGGTTGAATTACGGCTGCGAAGCAAAGGCCGGTGTACAGCTGTGCCGAAAAAGCAGGGTTCAAAAGTCCATTGGCTTGTAACTGAGCTACCGACCGGTTCGTGAAGCTGGTAGTGCCATCAAATCGGTATAAGTCGCCGTAAACCAGTAAGCGCCCATCGGCGTAACGCTCCATACCGAATATGCCTCCCCCAGCAGTGGCAGTAGGTGCCGGTGGCAGGAAGGAAGTATCCAACGTGCCATTTGCCAGCAGCCGAATGATGGGTTGGCTGACGGTAGAAGTAGCCGACACTTGATAGTTCACGTCTGCCGCTAAGATGCGGCCATCGGGCTGCACCAGTAGCGGCACGGCAGGGTGAAGGTTGGTATCAAGTCCACCTTGTGAGATAAGCGGCGGCTGAAAACTGGCATCCAGGGCCCCGGCCGTTGATAAACGCATGAGCACCCGAGGCTGCCCGGCACCCGTGGGGGAATACAGCGCGTAACCGCCTGCTAACAGCTGCCCATCGGGCTGCACGGCCAGCGAACTAACTTCGGTCACATTCTGCACCGAGTTGGCCGCCAGACCTGGCGCGAAGCCTGCGTCGGGCTGACCACTGGACAGCAGCCGAGCCACCCCTATTAGAGGCTGCCCACCCACGGCTGCAAATCCGCCTACCAACAATATCTTTCCATTGGCCTGCACCATGACCTGTGCGACCGTTTCGTTGCCGCCCGTGGCGGCACAGGCAGTAGAAAAAGATGCATCAAGGGTGCCGCTGGAACTGAAACGGGCTACGTTGCGAACAGCCACGCCATTGATTTCGGTGAAATTGCCCCCAACCACGATTTTCCCATCGGGCTGCACAGCCACGCTATTCACCACCCCCGGTTGCTCCACCACCGGGACAAACGTGCTTTGGTAGGCTCCCGTAGCGTCGAGCACCGCTACCCCGGTCGGCACGGCCGTAGCCGAGGCATAGATTTTGGGGCTGCTGGCCACCAGTATTTGCCCAGTGGGCAACACCTGCAACGATGTTGGAGCCGCCAAATAATCACCGTAGGAGGGAACCTGAAAGCTGGCATCAATCGTCCCCGTGGGCAGCAGGCGCAACAAAAAATTGTTGGCAACATGGTAATTGTCGGGCAGCACCTGTCCAAGTGCGAAAGTGCTGGCCACCAAAATGCGGCCATCGGGCTGCACCGCCACTAAAACCCCGCCCACCATATTGGACGGGCTGGCAAACGTTGCGTCGACTCCACCACCCGGCAACAGGCGCATCAATTGCGAGGTAAGGATTTGCCCCGCAGTGTTGGCAATGTCGCGGGCAATCAGAATTTTGCCGTCAGGCTGCACGGCAAGGGCTGCGGCATACCGGAAAGCCGGATTAAACGTGGCATCTTCCAAGCCGCTCGGCAACAGCCGCAACAGCCGGGTTCGCACTACATTGCTACTGGAGCTGACGAAAATGGTCCCCGTAATCACCATTTTGCCATCCACTTGCAGATGAATGCCGGCCACTTCACTGGTCGAAGGCAAACTAGTGCCCAACTGTGCCAGAAAAGGCAGGTCCAACGTCCCATCCGCCAGCAGGCGCACCAACGCCCGGCGTGGTGTGCCCATAGGTTGCGCGTCCAGACTGCTAAGCAGCACTTTGCCATCGGGCTGCACTGCAAAAGGCCGATTGTAAGCGAAAAGGTAAAATGGGAAAGCCGAAGTAAAAGAGGCATCCACCGTGCCATTGGAATTGAGCCGCACGAGGCTGTTATACGTTTGACCCGCCAAGCGAAACGGTACGGCCAGGGCTACCATCAGTTTGTTACCTGGATACTCACGCACCCAGGTAGCCCTAAAACCACGGGCAGCATAATTGTCCGCTTGGGTATTGAAAGCGGCGTCCGGCTGACCCGCAGCATTAAATTTATACAGCGTCACGCCGTTCGCTGCCACTCCATTAATGCGCTCAAAGGCATAACTCCGCACCAATAGCCGCGCTCCGTCGCTTACCAATAGCCGCGCTCCGTCGCTTAGCTGCAAGGCTTGTTCGACGTTCGACGGGGCGTAAGCATGTGGCGTGGCGAATGCCGGGTCCAGTATGGTCTGGGCGTTGGCAGCCAAACCAACCAACGCAAACCCCAAAAGCAGCAACATACGGCGAATTTTTCTCATAACAAACCCGTAAATCAAAGCTAAAGGTAACCCCAAACGCCTACCGAAACGCCAGCGGCACCACCACCTTAACACCCACATTACGCCCCATGTTAAAAACCCCACGCCGGCCGTTGGCGTAGTTGAAATCGGCGTATTTCAGGCGGCTCAGGTGCGACTGGTAGCCCACGTCGAAGAGGTTGTTGGCCGTGAGGAACACCGAGAACAGCGTCCGGCCTTTGGCATCGGCCACATCGGTGCCGAGGCCGGCATTGACGAGGGTGTAGGCGGGGGTGGCGGTTTCGGTGTCGAAGGCCGCGAAGTAGCGGTTTTGGGCGAAGGTGTGTTCGAGCTGCACCCGCACGTAGGCGTTGGCGAGGCGCTTGCCCTGGCGGCGGAAGTTGCCGCGCAGCTCCGATTGCAGGCGGTCGGCAGGAATGAAGGGCAGGTACTGCTCGGCCGCCGGGCGGTCGAGCTGCCGGGCGCGGACCATCGAAAACGAGTTCTCGAAGTGCAGCCAGTCCAGCGGGTGCGGGTGCAGGTCGAGGCTGATTTCGCCGCCCAGCAGGCGGGCGCGGCCCTGCTCGTAGCGAAACACGCCCACGGTGCTGCCGTCGGTGGGGTTGACGCGCAGGCTGTCGGTGCCGACCGCGCTCAGCAGCCGCCGCGCAAAAATGTAGTTGTCAATGCTGTTCTCGAAAGCATCGAGGCTCAGGCGCACGTGTTCGGTGGCGTAGCTCAGGCCCGCGTCGAGCTGCAGGCTGGTTTCGGCGGCCAGGTTGGGGCGGCCCACCTCGTAGCGAATGGTGCCCTCGTGCTGCCCGTTCGAGCCCAGCTCGGCGATGTTGGGCGCACGGAAGCCCCTGGCCAGGTTGGCCTTGAAAGTCAGCTTTTCGCTCAGGTTGTAGGCCGCGCCCAGGCTGCCGCTGTAGTTTTGAAACGTGGTTTCGAAACCCCCGAACTTGGTTTGGGCGCCCGGCGTGCCGGAATCGGCGGGGCGGTCGTCGGGGCCCAGAAACAGGCTTTCGGCCCGCAGGCGGCGCACGTCGTAGCGCAGGCCGCCGCTGATGTCGAGCGCCCCAACGGTCTTTTTGGCCACCGCAAACACACCGCCTTCGCTCACGCGGTAGGCCGGGATGAGGAATTCCTGGCCCAGGTTGCGGTTTTGCTGGTGCAGGCCGCTGGTGCCCAGGGTCAGGTTCCAGCCGTGGGTTTCGGGCAGGAAGTAGCGCAGGGAATAGTCCACCGTCCGCAGCTGGAAGTACAGGCTCGTTTCGGTGGGGTTGAGCACGTTGCCGAACTCGCGGCGCAGGTTCTGCTGGTAATTGACTTGCAGCGTGAGCCGCGCCCCCCGGCTGCCGAGGATGAAGTTGTTGTCGATGCCCACCCGCAGGTGGTTGACTTGCTGGCGCGGCACGGCCAGGCCGTAGCCGCGCAGCGCGTCGTCAGCCACCGGCACACGCACCAGTTGGCCTAGGTCGTTGAAATCATCGCGCAAAAACCGCCCCGTGGCCGAGTCGCGGGCACCCTCCGTCAGCCCCAGCTCCTGGTTGAAGCTGCTGAAGGTGAGGTGCGAATACCCCCAGCTTTTGTTGAGGCCGACGTAGCCGTTGGCGTCCCACTCGCTGAAGCCGGAGTTGTACACGCGGCCGTCGTAGCGGTTTTGGTAATTGCCGGCTACTTTCCGGGTGCCCCGCGCCAGCCAGTTGAGGCCGTTGAGGTTGCCCGCGTTCTGGAACGAGTAGCCCTGCTGCCGGTTATTGGCTTGGTAGGTGGCCGTGGCCAGCCCGGTAATGTGGCCTTCGGCGATGGGGTCGGGGGCCACGAAGTTGATGACGCCCGCCATGGCATCCGAGCCGTAGAGCAGCGAGCCGGGGCCTTTGATGATTTCGGCGTGGTCGATGCTGAATTCGTCCAGCTCGATGCCGTGCTCATCGCCCCACTGCTGCCCCTCCTGCCGGGCGCCGTTGTTGAGCGTCACCACCCGGTTGTAGCCCAGGCCGCGCACCACGGGCTTGCCGATGGCCGCGCCGGTGGTAATCTGGGCCAGACCGGGCGTGTGGGCAATGGCATCCACCACGTTGGTGCTGCTGGTTTGGTTGAGGCGAATGCGGTCGATAACCGTGGTGGGCACCGGCGAGCGCCGCAATTCGGTGGCCGCCGACACGCCCGTCACCACGACCTGCCCGATTTCGGTGGCGGCGACCGTCAGCTTAATTTCCAGCGGATTGTCGCTGCCCGTAGCCACCGTCTGGCTCGCGGTGTTGTAGCCCAGCGAGCGCACCTGCACCAAGAACCGCCCCTGCGGCAGGTTGTTGAACTGAAAGCGGCCATCGGCCCCGGTGGCCGCGCCCTGCTTCAGGTCGGGGAAGATGACATCGGCTCCCGGCAGCCCTTCGCCAGTGGCGGCATCGAGCACCCGGCCCGCAAAAGGCACCTTGGCCACGCGGCCCGCCCGATTGACGGGTTGCGCTGGTGCAATCGAAGTCTGCGCGAAAGCCGCCAGCGGCCCCCACGCCAAGCCCCACGCCAGTAAAAAAGATGAGATACGAAGTTGGTGTTGCTGCAACATAACAAGTGTAGGCACCCAGGCATTCCAGCCCGGCGCACGTAAAAACCCTGAAAAAAAAGAGAAACAAACGGCCTCCAGAGCCATCCGCAGGCGCCCTGGCAGCGGGGTATGCCCAGGTTTCGAACCCAGTTGGCACCCCTAGATAACCACCGTTGGACGCAGGTAAAAAAGTGCGTGTTGCGCACACAGCCCGCCTGCCGAAACAAGTTTCGGGAAGGAATTGCAATACCAGACTGATAATTATCCCTGCGGCGGGCCGCGCAAGGCCGTGCCCCGCAATGCCACCGCCGAGTTGGACAGGGTGGCGGGCACCCGCAACGCTAGGTAGCGCGGCGCCGACAGGCGCACGGGCACCCGTACCGGCGCTGCCGCCTGAAACGGCGCGTCGAACAGTTGTTCGGCGTGGCAGTGCTGGTGTTGTTGGCCAATCAGCGCCTTGCCTTTGGCCCAGCCGGGCCGCTGGGTTTCCTCGTGCTCGGTGTGCTGGTGCGGGTGCAGCAGCAGCACCCACGCCTCCGGCAGCTGCACCCGCACTAGGCAGAACAGCAGCAGCATAGCTAAGTAAGGCCGGAGCGAAACGCGAAACACAGCAGTATGGAACGAGGGCGGCAACCGCTCAACGGGCAGTACACTGGTGCAAAAATACGCGCTTTAGCGCGTGGCGTTGCACGACAAAGGCTGTTTGCTGTTGAGGCCGCTTAGCGTCGGCTGGCGCGCGTTTTTAACGCGCTGCCGCTTGGTTCCGCGTCTCCGACGCGCGGTCAGGCTCGCGTAAAGTGTCCTCAAGTCAATTGTTCAACGTGCGCGTCGGAGACGCGAAACCAAGCGGCAGCGCGTTAAAAACGCGCGCCAACTCCGTCGCCTCCCGCTTGCCAAACAGCTTCAGCTACAGATTCACCCCGAGCACCTGCCAGCGGCCGTGCTGCCGCCGCAGGGCCGTGCGCGACCCAAATCCAATTTCCAGCTGAAACGCGTTGCAGAGCGGGATGCCCAGGCAGTGGCAGAGCAGTGCCCGCACCGTGCCGCCGTGCGTGACGACGATGGCCGGGGCGGGCAGGTTTTCGAGGGTCGCCAGGAAGGCCGCAGCGCGGGCGTGAAGCTGGCCGAAGGTTTCGCCAGCGGGCGGCGCACTGTTTTCGTAATCAACCATCCAGGGGTTGATTTCGGCAGGGGGCAGGTCGTTCCAGGGGCGGTTTTCCCAGGTGCCGAAGTGCATTTCAAGCAGGCGCTCGTCGGGCGTGGCGGGGCCTATTTGCAGGCTCTCGGCCAGGCGCTGGCAGCGGGTGGCGGGGCTGCTAAAGAGCAGCGGCGCGGGGCCATCGGCGGGCAGCACCGGCAAGAGGCTAGCCCGCACGGTGGCCGCGTCGGCGGCGAAAGTGGCGGCCAGCGGCACGTCGTGATGGCCGTAGCAGAGGCCCGGCGCCTCCACGGCCGTGTGGCGCAGAAGATAAACTGGAAAGCTACTCATTGCCAATTGGTAACGGCTAACAGGAACAAATAAATCAGCACTTCGGCCAACTGCTGCGTGGCCCCGAGGCAGTCGCCGGTGTAGCCGCCAATCCAGCGCACAAAGTAGCGGCCCAAGTACCATTTCAGCAGGGCCAGCGGCAGCACCACCAGCAGCAACAGCGGCTGTTGGCGCCAGATTATCAACCCAATCAAAGGCAACAACCCGAACAGCAAGCCCACGCCCAGCTCGGCCGGACTTATTTTCTTGGCCACGGGCTTGGCCTTGCTGCTGTCGTCGTCGGCATCGCGGGCGTAGCTGTGGGTGTACACGAAGGTAAGGGCCGTGGCGCGGCTCAGGGCGTGGGCCACCAGTAGCAACGCGGGCAGCTGCGCGGCCGGTAATGCTCGCAAGGCGCTAAATTTAAGCGCCAACAATAGCCCTAGGCCCACCGCGCCGTAGGTACCCAGGCGGCTGTCCTTCATGATGAGCAGGATTTTTTCCCGCGTCCAGCCCCCGCCAAAGCCGTCGCACATATCGGCAAAGCCGTCTTCGTGAAAGGCCCCGGTAGTCAGCACGCTGGCCACCATGCTGAGCAGCAAGCCCACTTCGGGGCCAAACACGCGGGCGGCAACCCAGTACACAGCCCCGGCCACGCCGCCCACCACCCAGCCCATCACCGGAAAATAAATAGTGGCCTTGTTGAGCAGCTCCTCGGAGTGCCCCACCCAGGCCGGGCACGGGATGCGGGTGTAAAACATGACCGCCGTGAGAAATAGCTCGAGTTGGCGGCGCATCAGGCAGCGGGGGTTGCGGTGGGCGCGGCGGCGGTTTTTTCGCTCACGCCGGCGCTTTCAAACGACGCCATGTCGCACAGAAACGCTACGGCGGCTTGCACCAGCGGGTAGGCCAAGGCGCAGCCCGTGCCCTCGCCCAGGCGCAGGCCCAGGCCCAGCAAGGGCTTGGCATCCACCTCGGTAAGCAAGTGCAGGTGCCCGGCTTCGGCTGACTGGTGGCAGAATACGCAGTAGGCCCGCACGGCCGGGGCCAGGCGGCAGGCCACCAGCACGGCCGCCGAGGCAATAAAGCCATCCACCAAAATCACCATTTTAAGCTCGGCCGCGCGGAGGGCGGCCCCGCAAATCTGGGCCAGCTCGAAGCCGCCAAACGTGGCCAGCACCGCCAGGGGGTCGGAGGCCGCAGTGGCCGGGTAGGCCGCCACGGCGGCGGTGAGCACGGCCAACTTGTGGGCCAGACCGACGTCGTCGAGGCCGGTGCCGCGGCCCACGCACTCGGCCAGCGGGCGGCCCGTGAGCTTGTGCAGCAGCACGGCGGCGGCGCTGGTGTTGCCAATGCCCATTTCCCCGAACCCCAGTACGTTGCACCCGGTAGCGGCTACGGCATCGACCTGTGCGGCCCCGGCTTGCAGGGCCGCGGCGCACTGCGCGGCGCTCATGGCGGGTTCGTGGCGGAAGTTGCGGGTACCGGGGGCAATTTTCCGGTCAATCACGATGGGCAGGTCGGCGAAACTGCCCTGGGTGCCGGCGTCAATTACGTGGAGGGCTATGCCCGCTACCCGGCAAAACACGTTGATGGCCGCCCCACCCGCTGCAAAGTTGCGCACCATTTGCTGCGTTACCTCGGCCGGAAACGGGCTCACGCCCTCGGCCGTAATGCCGTGGTCGGCGGCAAATACGAGGATGTGCGGCCGCCGCAACTCGGGCCGCAGGGTTTGCTGAATGAGGGCCACCTGCTGCGCTACCTCTTCGAGCATACCCAATGCGCCTACGGGCTTGGTTTTGAAGTCTATCGCGTGACGAATGGCAAAGGCAATGTGCTCATCGGGCCACGCGATGGCGGGTACCGCGTAGGCAGGGTTCGGGTCGGTCATAAACTAAAGCGCTGGCGGCCGGAAGCCATTAGGCCAACCGCACCCCCAACGCCGGAAACCGCCACTGCGCCAGCTCAAACCCACCAAACAACACGGTGCAATACACCAAGTTGCTCAGCAGCGAATGGCTGAAAAACGGTACCGCCGCCGCATAGCAGGCCAGCAGCCCGCCGCCCGTGTGCGGGTACATCCCCGAGCCAATCCAAACCCCGAAATTACTAATAATGAAGAAGATAATGGCGGCAGTAGTAGCCCCCAGCGCCACCCGCATGGGCGTTACCTGCCGCAGCCCGGCGTGGGCCAGCAGCGCCATCAGGGCGTAGCAGCCGTACTGCCAGTACCAGCCGGGGTACAGCAGCTGCAAGTGCCCGGTGTATTGGTAGTTGAGCAGTAGGTCGCTGCCCCACACGGCCAGCAGCGGGGCCAACACTGCCCAGCGCCGCTGCGCAAAATACGCCCCGCCAAACAGCGCCATCGCGTCGAGCGGGGCAAAGTTGGGCAGGTTGGGCAAGTGCAAATGCGACACGCGGCCTGCCACGGCAATCAGCAAAAACAGCAGTAGCACCGGCAGGCGCGAGCTTGGTGGGGTAGTGGCAGGAACCGGAGTTGAGGCTGAATTCATGCGACAAAGATAACGCCGCGCTCAAGCACGATTTGCAGTCTGCCAGCTTGGCAGCCCAAATGGCCTCGGCCCAGCCTTTGAGGGCGGGCCAATCGGCCGCTACGCGGCCCGCAAACCCGCCAAAAATTCACTCATCCGCTCATTCACTCCTTCACTCATTGCCCATGGAAACCGGTTCCATCTCCATCCACACCGAAAACATCTTTCCGATTATCAAGAAATTCTTGTACTCGGACCACGAAATTTTTCTGCGCGAACTGGTGTCTAACGCCGTTGATGCCACGCAGAAGCTGCAAAGCCTGGCCCGGCAGGGCGAGTTCAAGGGCGAGCTGGGCGAGTTGAAGGTGCGCGTGACAGTGGACAAGGAAGCCCGTAAAATCACGGTGTCGGACCACGGCCTGGGCATGAGCGCCGAGGAAATCAAGAAGTACATCAACCAGATTGCCTTCTCCGGAGCCACCGAGTTTGTGGAGAAGTACAAGGAAACCGACGCGCAAGCCAAAGACCAGATTATCGGGCAGTTTGGGCTGGGCTTTTACTCGGCTTTCATGGTGGCGAAGGAGGTCGAAATCTGGTCGCAGTCGTACCGCGAAGGCACCGAAACCGCCCACTGGGTGTGCGACGGCAGCACGGCTTTTACCCTGGACGAACCCACCGGCGAACACGCCAAGGCCGAGCGCGGCACTGACGTGGTGCTGCACGTAGCCGACGATTCGGACGAGTTTCTGGAGGTCGAGCGCCTGCGCACCATCCTCACCAAGTACTGCAAGTTTTTGCCCGTGCCAATTGAGCTGGAAGGCCAGCTCATCAACGACACCACGCCCATCTGGACTAAGCAACCCAGCGAGCTGACCGACGAGGACTACCTCAAATTTTACCAGGAGCTGTACCCCATGAGCATGGAGCAGCCCCTGTTCTGGATTCACCTCAACGTCGATTACCCGTTCAATCTGACGGGTATTCTGTACTTTCCGAAGGTGAAGGACGAGCTGCAATTCTCGCGCAACAAAATCCAGCTCTACTCGCGGCAGGTGTTCATCACCGACGAGGTGAAGGACGTAGTGCCCGAGTTCCTGATGCTGCTACACGGCGTGCTCGACTCGCCCGATATTCCGCTCAACGTGTCGCGCAGCTTCTTGCAGGCCGACGCAGCGGTGCGGAAAATCAACACCTACGTCACCCGCAAGGTGGCCGATAAGCTGACCGAGCTTTTCAAGAAAGACCGCGCTGGCTACGAGGAAAAATGGACCGACATCGGGATGTTCGTGAAGTACGGAATGCTATCGGACGAGAAGTTTTACGACCGCGCCAAAGACATTGTACTTTTGAAGAACGTGGCCGGCAAGCTCTTCACCCTCACCGAGTACACCGAGCACATCCAAGCTAACCAGACCGATAAGGAAGGCAACACAGTGGCCCTTTACACTAACGATGCTGAGGCCCAGCACGGCTACGTGGCGGCAGCCCAGGAGCGAGGCTACGACGTGCTGAATCTCGACCAGGTGCTCGATTCGCACTTCATCGGCCAACTGGAGCAGAAGCTGGAAAAAACCAGCTTCAAGCGCGTCGATGCCGACACTGTGAGCAAGCTTATCGAGCAGGAAGGCAGCATCGAAAGCGTACTTTCGGAAGAAGACCAGACCCAACTCGCCGACTTCTTCAAAACGGCCATTGCCAACGAGGCCATGCACGTCAAAGTGGCGGCCTTGAGTCCGCAGGATGTGCCGGTCGTCATCACCCAAAACGAGTTCATGCGCCGCATGAAAGATATGCAACGCACCGGCGGCGGCGGCGGAATGCAAATGTTCGGGGCCTTCCCCGACTCGTTTGATGTGACGGTAAACGCCAACCACCCGCTGGCAGC
>JANXUO010000604.1 GCA_025356245.1 Hymenobacter sp. | reverse complement strand
CCACACCGCGAAACACTGCGTTTTAACACTGCGGAACACTGCGCGACAGACGATTTGGGCGTTTTGCGTAAGTCCTAGAGTTGTTGGTTAGGCTGAAGGTATTGGGGCGCTCGTCCGACGAGTGCCCCGTCAATGACTGTTTAGTTGCCGTGCTATGTCATCACAAGTAAAAAAAGCGCCCCCCATTTTTTGCAGCAGCGCGGCTATCTCGTGAAATTGCCGGGGGCCGTTTACTTCGTTCGCCGGGTCGAAGTTTTCGTTGTGCCAGAGCAGGGTAAACACGCCGCCGCAGTGGGCAATGTGGGCCAGCATGGGCGTGAGGGCCGGGAGGATTTCGGCCGCCGCCAGCTGTAAATAACGGGGGTGGTGCAGCGTCGCGTCCATCAAATTAAGCGGGATTTCGAGGAAGGAGTGAGCCTGGGCCTGGGCAAAATTCCACGGAAAAAACGGCAGGCAGTACGAATGGCGAAACCCGAAATGCTCGGCAAAGCCCAGCGTCGCATCGTAGGCAAAGCCCGTGGCCTCCACGATGGCGGGCGTGGCGCGGGGCTCCCAGCCGAGGTAGTGGAAGCGCTGGCCGGTGGGGGCGGGGTGCAAGCGGGCGGCTTCGGCGGCCAATGCGGGGGCGTGGCGGGCGGTGCCGTAGCTGCCGTGCAGGGCAATTTCGGCCCCGTGCCGGCGCAGGGCGGCGAGGCGGGCGGGCCAGGCGGGGTGGGCAAAATCGTAGTCGGCATTGGCCGGGCCGCCGGGCGTGGGGCGGTGGTTGAGCAGCAGGAAAAACGTGCCGGGCGCACCGTGCCGGGCAGTGGCGGCCTGCACGGCCGCCAGGTTGTGCCAGGGGGCGGGGCGGCCCAGGGCTTTGCGGGCGGCCAGGGCCAGCAGGCGGCCGGGCTGCCGCTGGCGCAGGGCGTGGCGGGCGGCCGTACCCCAGCCGCCGTGCAGGTTGTCGATGTCGTGGGTGAGGCAGGCGGCAAAGGGCGCGGCGGCCGGCCCCCAGCGGCGCGGGGCCAGCGGCTGCCCGCTGTGGTGTTCGAGGGCCGTTTTCAGCACCTCGAAGTAATAATTCACCACCGGCACCGTCGCAAAGCCAAACTGCTGCTGCACGCTGGCCGCGTACGGGAAGCGCCCGTGCGGGTCGCGCGCATCGGAGAAATATTCCTGCCAGCCGCTCAGCAAGTAAAAGGCAGCCGAAATAACATCGACCCCGAGGGCGACGGTTTTGGTGTCGGCATTCAACACCAGTAGCGGGGTTTCGGGCTGCGGGTCGAAGAAAAACGGCAGGTGCTGCTGCTGCCAGCTGCGCCAGTGGGGCGGCGGCGGGTAGGGCCGGGCCTGGCCGAAAAAGCCGTCGGAATAATCGGGCACTTCGACGGCCGCGCCGCTGCCCGGCAGGCCCAGCAGCCCGGCCAGCGGCGGAGCCGTGGGGTAGGCCAGGGCAAAGTGCCGCGCCACGTAGGCCCGCCGCGCCGCCGCCGGTACCGGCCCCGCCGCCACGGGCGGCAACTCAGAACGAACAGGTGCAAGGGCCACGGCCGCGAAGGTACGGGCGAGGGCCAGCCGCAACACCTGGCCAGCGGTGCGTCCGGCGCATATATTTGCCAGCCGCCTGGCCCGCACAAAGTCAATCCTCTCCCCAACCCCCCGTGCAAACTTCCTCAGAAGCCCTCATCAAGCAAGCCTACGCCGCCTTCAACGCCCGAAACATTGACCAGGCGCTGGCCACCATGCAGCCCGACGTGCAGTGGTCGAAAGCCTGGGAGGGCGGCTACATCAGCGGCCACGCCGAAATAAAAAGCTACTGGACGCGGCAGTGGAGCGAAATAAACCCCCGCGTCGTGCCCGTCGGGTTCACGGAGTGCCCGAATGGAAGCCTGGAGGTCACGGTGCAGCAAAACGTGGAGGACTTGCAGGGCAGTGTGCTTTTTGATGGTTTGGTGAAGCACGTTTACACGTTTGCCGGTGGCTTGATAAAAACGATGGACATTGAATTGGTTTGAGTAGAAAGTTGGCCGCTTTGCGAAAAGCGGGCATTTGGTATTGAAGCTGCTTAAAAACGCGCGCCGGCTTCGTCGTCGTTGACTTTCTAAACAGCCTCAGTCTCATTGATTCACTTTCTTCGGCCCACCAGCCGCCCCACGCCGGGGCGGCTTTTTCTTTTCCCGTCGGTTGCTCCGCTTCGACGCTTCGTCGGCCTTATCCGACGCTTCGGGAACAAGCGTTTTCGCCGGTTTGCGCGGGCTGCCACCTTTGACTCAATCAAACGGCAAACGCCTGCCGCCAACCTGAAAATAGCAACCCTCAAAACCCCAAACCCCATGAAAACCTTGCTCACCCTCGCCCTGGCCGTTGCCACCTTCGGGGCCGCTGCCCAACCCAAAACCCTGGTGCTGGCTTCGGCCGCTTCGGTGCCCGCCCCGGCCGCCGCCCCCGATGCCTACACCGCCGCCATGCTCGACATCATCGCGGCCCAAAACGCCGCCAAAACCCCCGCCGCCGTGCAGGCCACCCTGGCCCCGCTCGAGCGCGTGGCCGCCGCCGCCCCTGCCGCCTGGGAGCCCCGCTACTACCAGGCCCGCGCCTACCTCAAAATGGGTTTCGCCGGCACCGACGGCGACGCCCAGGACAAGCGCTTCGACCAGGCCCAAAATGCTCTCGACCAAGCCATGAAGCTGAAAGGAGCCGACCGCTCCGAGCTGCTCGTGCTGCAAGCCTACATTTTGCAGGGCCGCATCATGGTGTCGCCCATGCTGCGCGGGGCCGTGTACACCGGCCGGGTGCAGGAGGCCCTGGGCGAAGCCAAAGCCCTCAATCCGAACAACCCGCGCGTGTACCTCGTGCTGGGCAACGACCTCTACTTCCGGCCCGCCATGTTTGGCGGCGGGGCCGAAAAAGCCAAACCCTTTTACGAAAAAGCCGTGGCGCTTTTCGATACTTACAAGCCCGCCAGTGCGCTCAGCCCAACTTGGGGCCAGCAGTTGGCCGTTGGCAGCCTGGCTAAAATCAACGGCGAAGCGGCCGGGAAGTAGTCCGGAAAATGTCGGACGAATTCCCTGAGGGAGTTCGTCCGGCCATTGCCCGCCGCCCGGCCCTTCTTAGCTTTACCCTCCGCAACATCCCCTATGCAGCCCGCCGTGACCACCCCCGCACCCGCCGTCGCCGATGATAACATCTTCGGCACCCTGCCCCGCTCGGCGTCGGCCCGCAACGTGTGGAAGGCCGTGCGCACCCTGCTGCTGGTGTCAGTCGTCATCAGTGTGGTGGTGAACCCGGGTTCGCTACGCAGCTTTTGGGCCTTTGCCATCACCTACGGCTACACCCTCATGTACTCGACGGGCCTGTGGCTCACCAACGGCTACGCGGTGGACTGGCTCAACCGGCGCTACACCTGGACGGAGCAGCCGCTGCGCCGGCTGCTGCTTACGCTGGCCGTGTCGCTGGGCGGCTCGGTGCTGGTAATTGTGCTGATGAACGTGCTGCTGCTGCTGCTGCAAGGGCAATCGTTGCGCCACCTGGCCTCCGAGCAGACGTACTGGAACATCCTGCTGCCGCTCATCGTCACGGTCATCATCTCGCTTTTTAACCACGGGCGGGCTTTTTTCCTGCGCTGGCGCGAAGCCTCCGTGCGCGCCGAGCGCCTCGAAAAAGAAACCGCTGTGGCCCGCCTCGACAGCCTGCGCCGGCAAGTGGACCCGCACTTTCTATTCAATTCCCTCAACGCCCTCACCAGTTTGGTGGAGGAGCACGACCCGGCCCGCGCCGTGCGCTTCATCCGCCAGCTCAGCCAGGTGTACCGCTACGTGCTCGAGAGTGGCACCCAGGAGCTGGTGCCCCTGGCCGACGAGCTGCGCTTCGCCGAAAGCTACCTCTTCCTCCAGCAAACCCGCCTCGGCCACGCCCTGGTCGTAGAAATGAGCCTGCCCGCGCCCGCCGTGCTGGCCCGCTTCTCGGTGCCGCCCCTGGCCTTGCAGCTGCTGCTCGAAAACGCCCTCAAGCACAACACCGCCTTCCAGGCCGACCCGTTGCGCCTGCACGTGGCGCTCGATGCCGATGCCCGCACCCTGGCCGTGCGCAACACGCGCCGCCCCCGCGCCCTGGCCCCCGGCGAGGCGTCGGGCCTGGGCCTCAAAAACCTGGCCGCCCGCTACGCTTTCTTCACCGACAAAAAGGTGGAAGTAGGGGAGCAGGACGGCGATTTTGTGGTTGTTTTGCCGTTGTTAGAAATTTAGCACCCTCGCTTCAACCCATGATTTTGCAGGCAATTATCGTCGAAGACGAACCCCTGGCCGCCCGCCGCCTGGCCGACATGCTGGCCCGCCAGACCGCGGTGCCTATCGCCGTGGCCGCCACGGCCGAGTCGGTGGTCCAGGCCGTGCAACTCCTCCAAACCGGCCCCGCGCCCGATGTGCTGTTTCTCGACATTCACCTCGCCGATGGCCTCAGTTTCGGCATTTTCGAGCAGGTGGCCGTGGCCTGCCCCGTCATCTTCACCACCGCCTACGACCAGTACGCCCTGCAAGCCTTTAAGGTGAACAGCGTCGATTACCTGCTCAAGCCCATCGACGCCGACGAGCTGGCCGCCGCCCTGCGCAAGCTGCACGCCCGGCACCCCGCCCCAGCGGCCGCTCCCGCCGCTCCAGCCTTCGACCCCGCGTTGCTGGCTCAGCTCGTGCAGCAAATGCAGCAGGCCCCGCCCGCCAGCAGCTACAAAACCCAGTTCGTAGTCCGCGTCGGCGAACACCTCAAAGTGGTGCCTCTCGACCAGATAGCCTACTTCTTCAGCCTCGAAAAAGCCACTTTCCTCCAAACCGCCGAAGGCCGCAAATACGTCGTCGATTACACCATCGACCAGCTCGAAACCCTGCTTGACCCCCGCCGCTTCTTCCGCCTCAACCGCGCCTACCTCGCCCAGCAATCCGCCATCCACGACATCATCCACTACACCAACTCCCGCCTCCAAACCGTGCTAAAACCCACCGCGCCTGACACCCAGGTGCTGGTGAGCCGCGAAAAAGTGGCTGTGTTTAAAAGCTGGCTGGATAGGTAAAAATGCGTTGGAGCGCAAATTGTATTTGCGGCGTAAGGAGGTAGAGACACAATGTTTTGTGTCTCTCGTTGAACGAAATCGTTGCACGGCCCGCGCTGCCGACACTTACGCGAGTCGTTCAACGAGAGACATAAAATATTGTGTCTCTACCTCACTGCTCGACCCTCCAAACAGCCGCGTAAGCCGTCACCCCACCCGCAGCCGCCAGAGTTCCAGCGCGAAGCCCGGTAGCAGCGGGCCGCCGTCCAGGGTTTGGTCGAAGCCCACGAGGGGCCGCACGGGCTGGCCGGGCGCAAACACGTACACCGATTCGGTGCCGGGCACGATGAGCCACCCCAGCTTGGCCCCCGCTTCGAGCCAGTGCTCCATCTTCTGCATGGTATCGGAAAGGCGGTCGGAGGGCGAAAGCAGCTCGGCCACGAAATCGGGGCAGAGGCGGGCGAAGCCGCGGCGGTCGTCGGCGCTCAGCGCCTCCCAGCGGGGCCGGGCAATCCAGTTGGCATCGGGCGAGAGCGTGGCCCCAGTAGAGAGGGTGAAGCCAGTGGAAGAATCGAAGGTTTTGCCCAGTTGGTGCTGATGGTTCCAGTTGGCAAGCTCGCAACTTAGCCCCGCGTTTATCATCCCCATTTCAGTGCTGGCCAGTTGCATGAGCGTAATTTGTCCGTTTGGATTGCGCTCGATGCGCAGGTCGCGGTGGTCGCTGCAAAACTGAAAAAACTCCTCGTCGGTGAGACAGTCGGGCACAGCGGTTTTTAGCTTGATAACGTCCATGATTTCCGGGACAAATGAGGCAACAAGATACGCCAGCGCCCAATATTTGGCCGTACCTTAGCTGTATTCGCCCCCATCGGTGCCGGTTGGCGGCCGGGCCGGGGCACCGCTTATTTCTGCCCGTTATGCCGCCCGTTTCCTCCATCCGCCTCAACAAATTCATCAGCGAAAGCGGCATTTGCTCGCGCCGCGAAGCCGACCGCTACATTGCCCAGGGCACGGTGCTCGTCAACGGCAAGCCGGCGCAGGTCGGCGCCCAGGTTGGCCCCCGCGACCGCGTGACGGTGAACGGCCAGAAGCTGGAAGCACGTGAGGCCGCCGATGCCATCTACCTGGCGTTCAATAAGCCGGTGGGCATCACCACCACCTCGGAGCCGGGCGTGCGCGGCAACATTGTGGACTACGTGAACCACGCCGCCCGCATTTTCCCCGTCGGCCGCCTCGATAAAGAGTCGCAGGGCCTGATTTTCCTGACCAGCGACGGCGACATTGTAAACAAGATTCTGCGGGCCGGCAACAGGCACGAGAAAGAGTACCTCGTGACCGTAAACCGCCCTCTCACCGACGGTATGCTGACCGAAATGGCCCAGGGCGTGCCCATTCTGGGGGTGATGACCAAGCGCTGCACCGTGGAAAAGGAAACGCCCTTCATCTTCCGCATCACGCTGATGCAGGGCCTCAACCGCCAAATCCGCCGCATGGTCGAGCATTTTGGCTACGAAGTCACCAAACTCGAACGGGTGCGGATTATGAACGTCGGCCTCAAGGGCCTGCCGCTGGGCGAGTGGCGCGACCTCACCGCCGAAGAGTTGGCGGGCATCATGCGCATGGTCGAAAAATCGTCGGGCACCGAGGAAGCTTCGGGCGGCAAGCGCAAGCCGGCCGTGGCCGCTGCTGCCAGTGCCGCTACCAAAGCCAAGCGCCCGCCGTCGCCCAAAAACCCCTCGGGTACCGGCTGGTGGGGGCCGCGCCCCGATAAGCCCGCCGCCGCCGGGGCCAAGCCCAAACCCACGGGCCAGCGCCAGCGCAAAACCACCGGTCGCGCCAGCAGCACGCCCAGCGCCCTGGCGGGCAAAACCGGCAAAAGCAAACCCATTGGCCGTGGCGGCAAGCCCGCCCCGCGCCGCTAAGCCCCGCCTTTCACTGTTCAAATGCCGCCCGCAACACCCGCTGAAAAGCCCGCGCTGCACCCGCGCAATCCCCACCGCGTCCGCTACGATTTCCCCCGGCTCATCGGCAGCAGCCCGGCGCTGGCGGCTTTCGTGCAGCCCACCGGATTTGGCCACGATTCCATCGATTTTGCCAACCCCGCCGCCGTAAAAGCCCTCAACCAGGCGCTGCTGCGGCATTTTTACGGCCTCACCACCTGGGATATCCCGCCCGGCTACCTCTGCCCGCCCATTCCGGGCCGGGCCGATTACGTTCACTACCTGGCCGATTTATTAGCTGCGTCCAACGGCGGAACCCTTCCGCCCGGCCCGGCCATCTCGGTGCTCGACATGGGCACCGGGGCCAGCTGCATCTACCCCATCATCGGCCACCGCGCCTACGGCTGGCACTTTGTAGGCTCCGAGGTGGATGCCGTGGCCCTGCAGGCCGCCCAGCGCGTGGTGGCAGCCAACGCCGGCCTGCCCGCAGCCATCGAGTGCCGCCCACAACCCCGGCCGCAGCGCATTTTCGAGGGCATCATCCGCCCCGGCGAACACTTCGACCTGACGCTGTGCAACCCGCCCTTTTACGCTTCGGCGGCCGAGGCCAGGGCTAGTAACCAGCGTAAAATCAATAATTTGGGCAGCCCGAAGCGCCCTGCGTCCGTCCGTAATTTTGGCGGGCAGGCCACCGAGTTGTGGTGCCCCGGCGGCGAGGTTGCCTTTGTAAATCGGATGATTGCTGAAAGTGCCGCCTGCGCCCAGCAGTGTTATTGGTTCACTACGCTTGTTTCCCAAAAAACCACGCTGCCCGGCCTGTACGCCGCGTTGCGCCAGGTGCAGGCCACCGAGGTGCGCACCGTGGCCATGGCCCAGGGCAACAAAATCAGCCGCTTTGTGGCCTGGAGTTTTTTATCGCTCACCCAGCAAGCCGCGTGGCGGGCCGCGCGTTGGCAATAGTCGGACAGCCAATCGAGAAGATGTCGTAGTGCAACAGCCTCACTTGGTCGTTAAACCCCCATCTGCCGTACGACTCTCAGGGTATCTGCCCCAACGGCCAAACTATGTTTTTGACCATGCGTTTCGGCTTGCTTTTTTTGCTGATGTTGCCGTTGCGGAGTTGGGCGCAGGTGCCGGCAGCAACTTCAGCGGCCCTCGTGGCAGTGCCCGACACGGCAGGCCGCCGCGCCGTGCCGCGCCTCGAAAAACCGCGTTTCGTAATTTTCTACGACTCGCGCTACTCTGTTCTCAACCATCACTTTGTTGTCATCAACGGTCTCAAGGCGGGCATCGAGTTGCGCAACCGGCTGCGGCTGGGTGCCGGCATCTACTTTTTGTCGTCGCGCATTCCCACGCGGCAGGCGCGGCCTTTCGGCATCGCCGACGCGGCCCGGGCCGATTTGCGATTCCGCTACCTGGCCGGCTACGCCGAGTACGTACTATTGGCCAACCGCCGCTGGGAGCTATCGGTGCCGCTGCTGCTGGGCCTGGGCTCGGCCTGGGTACAATACGACCTGCCCAACGGTAGCGGCGCCGAAACCCTGCACGATTTTATGGGCGTGGCCGAGCCTTCGCTCTCGGCGCAGTTCAAGGTGTTTCGTTGGGGCGGAGTGGGTGCGGGGGCCGGCTGGCGGCAGCCTTTTTTTGTGCCCGGCACCGTGCAGCGTGAACTGAATGGTCCAGTATTTTACGTCCGAGGTAAGCTCTTTCTCAGCGATTTAATTAAGGTGGCGCAGTTTCATCAGCGGTTTTTTAGCCAGGATGGGCTGCGAGAGCCTAACATGGCTCGCTGACGCTGGAAAACACTTTTCAAATTCATTCCAATGCTATTGCGAATATGGCAAAATTGCAAAATTATGCGTTGCGATTGTTCGTTCATAAGGTATCGGCAATAATCACAGCTCAGCACGTGGCGAGGCCGACGTACAAAAGAATTGCCTGAACCAACTGGCCCAGGCAATTCGTGTTATTAACTTTTACTGTGCTTCAAATCAAGGCTTAGCCTTCATGGTAACTCACTAAGTCGTCGATGGGGGAGCGGAGGATTTTGCCTACTGTCATGCCGTGGCTGCGGGCCACTTGGGTCAGGGCATCGCGGAAGTTGTAACCTACCGAGCCAATGCAGTTGAATGTGAGACTTTGGTAGCCAGGGTAATGAATAACCAAATTGTTGAAAAAAGCCTCGAAGCCTTCCAGCACTATCTCGCGGCAGTAGCTGACGTTGTTGTGGTCGTAGGCAAATTTGGCAAAGCTGGCCAAAAAGCGGTTGGGCAAGGGCTGGTTGTAGAGACGGTCGAGGATGTCGTTGCGCGAACCCAGGCCATAAGCGCTTTGCAACTCAGCACCCAAGCCATCGGGCAGCAGGCCGCGCAGGTAATCGCGCAACAGCCGCTTGCCGATGAACGACCCCGACCCTTCATCGCCCAAAAAGTAGCCCAGCGAATCCACGTTGTGGGTAATGCGCTGCCCGTCGTAGATGCAGGAGTTGGTGCCGGTGCCCAAAATGGCCGCAAACCCCGGCTGCCGGCCCAGCAGGGCGCGGGCAGCGGCCAACAAATCTTCGGTAACGAAAATTGCCGCCGCCGGAAACAACTGCTTGAGGGCGTTGCCAATGATATCGGCCTTCGCCTGGCTCGACACGCCAGCCCCGTAAAAATGCACCTCCCGTACCTGGGTGCGCGGCACGCCCTCGGGCAAACTGCTGCTCAATGAGGCTGCAATGCCCGTTGTATCAATGAAATCGGGGTTATACCCTTCGGTGTTGAAGTACACGCGCTGGCCCGCCTCGTCGAGCTGGCACCAGCTGCATTTGGTCGAGCCGCCATCGGCTATTAATATCATGAGCGTTGCGGAGTGAAATGCGGTTGGGCCGCGAAAGTAGCTGCCACCTGTCCAATTGTCGGTTCACTGCCCGCCGCTTTGTCAAACTATTGCCCCCCCAGTGCCTGAAAAATCAGTTGTAAGGGGTGAAAACCTGCAAAAAACTTTTTTTTAAGACCATCGGTTGTTACTTTTAACCCGGCAGAAATGTTGAATTACGAAAAAAACTGCATTCCAGCATTTTTTTTGCGAAATCAATTTTTCAACCTTGTTTTTAACCCCTTTTTCTAAACACAATGAAAAACTTGTTTACCTTCGCCGCCGCAAGTGCTTTGGCTGCTGCCTCATTTACGGCCCAGGCCCAAATTGTGCTCGATGGCCGGCTTACTGCCTCCGAAATCACGGCTGGCAACTACCGTTTGCTTGGTAAATTCACCAACCCGCGTGGTTTCGGTGATGCAGGCCTGTTGAGCCTCTACGCTGGCAGCAACGCCACCAAGATGTTCTTCTTCGTGGGGGGCACCGTCGAAACCAACGGCAATGCTTTCCAACTGTACCTGGATTTGCCCAATGCTCCTGGCGTGCCGGTGGGTACGCCGCTGACCGGTGCCTCGGCTGGCACGTCGTTTCAGAACGTAACAGCCAAAATGGATTTGGCCGTTGACGTGGCCCTCGCGCTGCGTTCCGACGGCATGGCCTTCAAAATTGAAGGTGCTACCTACACTGCTACCACCGCAGCTTCGATGGACCTGACTACCGCAACCGCTCAGCTGGCTGGCACGGGTACGCCCGCTGCGCTCAGCGCTACGGCCACGGCTACGCCGGGCTACACGTCGTTCGCTGGCACCCGCGTGGCGTACCGCAACGCCGGCACCGGCTCCATTGCCGCCAACCCCGGCAACACCGTTCCCAACACCGGCGTTTCGTACGGCGGCGTGGGCTCGTATGGCTGGGAAATCGAAATCAACCGCGTGGCGGCGGGCATCACAGCCGGCAGCCAGGTGGGCGTATTCATCCTCCAGAACGGCGGCGACGGTGGTTATATGTCCTCCGACTTCATTCCGCAGACGTCGGCTCCGCTTACCACCAACAACGGCAACTTGGCCACCGGTGCTTTCGACTTCACCACCCTGCCCGACCTGCAAGCTGCTTTCGTAGTGCCCGGTGCCACCGGCC
>JANXUO010000490.1 GCA_025356245.1 Hymenobacter sp. | reverse complement strand
GGGGTGGAGGCGGCTGGCCGTTTGCCAGGCGGCGGCGGCGGCAGTCCAGCGCCCTTGCCGGGCGGCGACTTGGGCCTGGGCCACGGCCGCGTTGTGCTGCTGCACCCCCATCAGCCACTGCCAGCCGGGGGCGGCCAGCAGCAGCCCCAACAGGGTTTTGCCCGCCGCTGTCATGGCTTGAGAATGGTTATGGTGAGCAGTACGTCGAGCGCCAACAGAATGATGGCCAGCGTAAGCGGATAGCGGTAGCGGTTGTCGGCCAGCGCCACGGTGCGGATTTGCTCAGTGGGGGCCGGGGCGTTGCGCAGGGCGCTGAGCAGGCGGGGCAGGCCGTTTTGCTGGTCGTTCAGCTCCACGAAAAGGCCGCCGGTTTGGGCGGCTAGCTGGAGCAGCGGGGCCTCTTGCAGGCGGGTTTGCACGGGCTGGCCCTTGGCATTGCGCAGCAGCCGGCCGCCGCCCTGCGGGATGGTGGCCCCGGCCGCCGTGCCTACCCCCACGGTGTACAATCGGGTGCCGCTGCGGGCCAGGCTGCGCAATACGGGCTCCAAGTTTTCGCCGAAGTCCTCGCCGTCGCTCACCAGAATTATGGACGTGCTGCGCGGTGCGGCCGGCGTGCGACCCAGGCGGTCGAGCAGTAGTTGCAGCGGCTCGCGCAGGCGGGTGGGGCCGGGGGGCAACAAGCTGGTGCGCAAGGTGCTGATGAAAACCAACAGGGCGTTTTGGTCGAAGGTAAGGGGGCATTGCACGTAGGCCGAGCTGCCAAAAACCACTAGCCCCAGGCGGTCGGCCGGGAAGGCTGTCACCAGCTTCGCCAGCTCGGCTTGTGCCCGAAACAGGCGGCTGGGGGCCACATCGGCCGCATCCATCGAGCGCGACAAATCCACCACGAGCCACAAGTCTTTGCCGGTGGTGAGGACTGGCTGCCGACTCACGCCCAGCGCCGGCCCCAGCAGCGCCGCGCCCAAGCACAAGCCGATTAGCAAGCGCAACGGAAGTTTCCAGGCCAACCGCCCGATGCCCTGGCCCAGCGCCCGGCCCAGCCGCCGTAGCCGTAGCCAGTACGCCAGCAGCAGCAGCAGCGCCAGCGCCGCTGCTCCGGCCAGGAGGGTGAAATCAGGGTAAGCCCAGGTGAGCAAATTAGGTTGAGATGATTTAGAGCAGTTTCTCTGCGAGCGGTTCTTGCCCTGAATCTAGTGCTACCGGCTTACGGGCGGGCTACCCCTGCTGCCAAAACGGCGCTATGGTACGGAAATACGGATTTACGCCTTCCTCCGAAGAAAGGTCAAGTATCATCAAGTCAACGTATTGATAGTTGGTTTGGTGGCTGCCGAGGACGGGGCCGAGTTCTTGCAAAAAACTAGGGTCGGGGCTGCTGCTCTCAAATGCGAGCAGGAGACGCGGGACTTCGGGGGCCGTGGCCAGCATCATTTGAGCCAGGTAGGCGGTTTTGAGGTGCGGCTGGGTGGTGGCCCAGGTGCGCAGCGCATCCAGCAGGGCCTCGGGCGTTTCGGCGGGCTGGTTTAGCATTACCTGCGCATCGCCCCCGGCGGGCGAGGTGGGGCCGGTGAGCTGCCCGGCGAGCAGGGCAGCCACTTCTTCTTTGGGCAGCAGCTTGCCAGCGGGCGAGAAGGGGTTTAGTACGATGTCCTGGCCTTGCGTCATCGTGAAAAAGGCATGGCCCGGCACCCGGACGTAGCGCACGTCGCCGTTGTCTGTATCGCCATCGGTTAGCCGGGCTACTGAGCTGAAAATAGGCAGCTTGCCATCCGCCAGCACTTGCAGCTGAATTTCTTCGCCCTCGCTCAGGGTGGCCTCGCCGGCGATGGTGCCCTCGGTTTGGGCCAGAATCATCAGCACTTCCTCTTGCAACAAGGCTTGGTAAAAGGCAGGGCGGGCCTGCTCGTCGGTGGCAGCCAGCAGCAGCAGTTGCTCTAGCACGTTGGTGGGCTCGAAGGGCTGCACGGGCATTTCGGGCAGGGCAAAGCCGGGGGCCGGGGCCATTTCCGGCTCGGGCGAGGTGTACTGCTTGCCCTGGTAGCGCGGCCCGGCGCTGGGTTTTTCGGTGGCTGGAGCGGGCGTGGGGGCGGCGGCGGGGGCCGGGGCAGCGGGTTTGTTTTTCAGGAAGTCGAACAGGGCCATGTCAGCAAAAACGAAAAGTCAGCAAAAGTGAAAATGAAGCAGCGAAAATAGGAGCCAGCCCCCGAACCGGCGCGGCCCCGGTCGGGCCACCTCTGGTTACGGGCAAGCCCGCAACAAGTCGGCCGTTTCGCGAATGGTGCGGGGGGTGTGTTGGTTGCCCCAGTGGTTTTCGACGTAATTGAGCAAATTGGTGATGCGGGCTGCTGAGAGGCTGTCGCCGGGCATTACCTGCTGGTAGGGCACGCCGTTCACCACAATCGGGTGGCTCATGCCGTGGCGAATGAGGCAAGGCAGCTCGTAGCGGTGCAAGGCTAAGTAGTCGGCCCCGGCCAGCGGCGGAATAAGCCGGCCCAGCCCCTGGCCCTGCTCGCCATGGCAGCCGGCACAGTGGTTTTCGTACAGCACCGCGCCCTTGTTGCTGGGGTCGGCAAAGCAGCCGGGCAGAGCCATCGCAAGAGCCACCGCCAAGGCCAGCAGCGCAGGCCTGGCCCGATGCGGGTTGCGGCGGCTCATGGGGCGGCGGGGTGGCGCTCGGCCAGCTCGGCCAGCAGCAGGGGCAAGTCGTGGCGCAGCTTCAGCAGCTGGTCTTTATTGAGGCTGTCGTAGAGGCCGCGGATGTGGCCCTGGTCGTCCATCAGAGCCAGGGTGCCGCTGTGGGCAAAGCCGCCGGGGGCGCCCGTTTCGGGCTGGGCGGCCGTGAAATACGCCTTGGACAGTGCAAATACCGAGTCGCGGTTAGCCGTGACAAAGGTGGCAAACTGCCACTGCCGGGCATCGGCCACGCCCAGCTTTTGGGCGTAGGTGCGCAGCACTTCCACCGTGTCGTGGGCCGGGTCGATGGTGAAGGAAATGAACTTTATCCGCTCATCGCCCGCGTGTTCCTTGTATATTTTCAGCAGCTCGCCCTGCATTTTGGGGCAGATGCCGGGGCAGGTCGCAAAAAAGAAGTCGGTGAGGTAGAGGTGGCCCGCAAAATCGGTGTTGCCGAAACGTCTGCCATCCTGGTTCACCAGCCGGAAGGCGGGCGCGGTGG
>JANXUO010000468.1 GCA_025356245.1 Hymenobacter sp. | reverse complement strand
CGAAACGACGCCCGCCCCGCCCCGCGCCTGCGCCCTGAAAGTGCAGTTTGTGGGAGCCGCCGCCCAGCCCGACATCACGGCGGCCGCCGCCACCGGCGAGGTGCGCAACTACTTCCGCGGTGCCGACCCCGCGCACTGGGCGCGGCGCGTGCCGGCCTTCGGGCGGGTGCAGTACGGGCAGTTGTGGCCCGGCATCGGGGTGCGGCTCTACGAAAACCAGCAGCAGCGCCTGGAGTACGATTTTGAGCTGAGCGCCGGGGCCGACCCCGCCCGCATTGCCCTGCGCTACGCCGGGGCCGATGCCCTGACCCTCGACGCCCAGGGCAACCTGCACATAGCCCTGCCCCTGGGCCGCCTCACCGAGCTGGCCCCCCGCGCCTGGCAAACCGACGCCCGCGGCCGACGCCACGCCGTGCGCTGCCAGTACCGCCTGCACGAAAACGACGTCAGCTTTGCCCTCGGAACCTACGACGCGACCCGCCCGCTCACCATCGACCCGACGGTCATTTTCTCGACCTTCACCGGCTCCACGGCCGACAACTGGGGCTTCACCGCCACCTACGACCAGGCCGGCAACCTGTACTCGGGCGGCATCGTGTTTGGGCCGGGCTACCCCACCACGGCCGGCAGCTACAGCCCCGTGTTCAACGGCACGGTCGATGCTTTCGGCAACGGGCTCGACTGCGACATCGCCCTCATCAAGTACAACCCCCGCGTGAGTGGGCCGGCGGCGCGGGTGTGGGCCACGTACCTGGGCGGCAACTCCAGCGAGTTTCCGCACTCGCTCGTGACCAACGCGCGGGGCGAGCTGGTGGTGCTGGGCACCACGTCCTCCACCAACTTCCCCACCACGGCGGGGGCGTACGACCGCACGTTCAACGGCGGGCCGTCGGTGTCGCCCTACAGCCCGCCGCCGCTGCTGCCGGGCGGGCCGCCGCCCTTCGTGTTTGGCCCGCCCTACAACCTGCCCAACGGCTCCGACCTGGTGCTGAGCCGCCTTTCGGCCGCTGGCGACTCGCTGCTGGCCTCCACCTTTTTGGGCGGCACCGGCACCGACGGCCTGCTGAGCGTGCAGGACGCCGCCCCCCGCCTCTGCCACAACTACGGCGACTATTTCCGGGGCGATGTGCTGCTCGACGCCCAGGACAACGTGTACCTGGCCTCGGCCAGCAGCTCGGCCAACTTCCCCGTCACGGCCGGCAACTTTGGCGGGCCGGCCTACCACGGCGGCCCCACCGATGCCGTGGTGTGCAGCCTCACGCCGGGGCTCTCGGCGTTGCGCTTCAGCGGCTTGCTGGGCGGCAGCGGGGCCGATGCCGCCTACTCGCTGCAGCTCGACGCCACGGGCGGAGTGTACGTGGCCGGCGGCACCACGAGCACCGACTTTCCGGCCACGGCCGGGTGCTTGCAGCCCGCGCTGGGGGGCGATGTTGATGCCTTTGTGGCCCACCTGAGCGCCAGCGGCCAGCAAATCCGGCAGGCCAGCTACCTCGGTAGCGCGGCCTACGACCAGGCGTATTTCGTGCAGCTCGACACCCAGGGCCAGGTCTATTTGCTGGGCCAGACCCTCGCGCCCTTTGCCGCCAGCCCCGGCCGCTACACCAACCCCGGTGCCACGCAATACGTCCAGAAACTCAGCCCCCGCCTCGATTCGCTGCGCTTCCGCACCGTGTTTGGCAGCGGCAAGCTTGACCGCAGCGGGCCGCGCCGGGGCCTGGCGAACATCGACTTCTCGCCCACGGCCTTTTTGGTGGACCAGTGCAACCGCGTGTACGTAAGCGGCTGGGGCGGCGGCGAGAACAAGAACAACCGCTTCGGCTTCGCCAACGGCGACGTGGCCGGCCTGCCCCTCACGCCCAACGCTGTGCAGGCCACCACCGACTCGGCCGACTTCTACCTCGCCCAGTTTGGCCCTGAAATGCGCCGCCTGCAATACGCTACCTACCTCGGCAGCAACGGCGGCGAGGGCGACCACGTGGACGGCGGCACCTGCCGCTTCGACCCGCGCGGCTTTGTGTACCATGCCGTTTGCTCCTGCGGCACCGTGGGCTCGGGCTTCCCCATTCCGCCGGGGGCCAGCACGTACACCACCGTCAAGGGCTTTTTCAACTGCAACAACGCGGCCTTCAAAATCAACTTTGAAACCGTGCCCATCACCCTGGCCCTCGACTCGGTGCTGTGCGCCACGGCCGCGCCCCTGCCCCTGCGCGGGCGGCCGGCGGGCGGCACCTGGGCCGGGCCGGGCGTGAGCGGCAGCGCGGCCGCGGGCTTTGTGTTCACGCCCACGCCCGCCCTCGTCGGCTTCCAAACCCTGACCTACAGCGTGACCGGCGACAGCATTTGCGGCACCTCGGCTCCGCTGCGGCTGCGCGTGGCTGCCGCCCCGGCGGTAAGCTTTGCGGCCCTGCCGCAGCCCCGCTACTGCCGGGGCACGGGCGGTGGCGCGGGCCTCGTGGTGCCGCTGCTGGCCAGCCCGCCGGGTGGCACCTTTGCCGGGCCGGGCGTGGTGGGCAGCACTTTCAGCCCCAACCGGGCCGGGCCCGGCCAGCACACCCTCCGCTACACCTACCAAACGCCGGGGCTGAACTGCGCGCCCGTCACCATCAGCCGTTCCGTGCTGGTGGTTGACAGCATTTTAGTAAGCCTCCCCCGCGACAGTACCGTGTGCCTCAGCGGCGGGCCGCTACCGCTGTCGGCCGTGCCCACGGGCGGCACCTGGGCCGGGCCGGGCGTGAGCGGCAGCCCGGCGGCGGGCTACGTCTTCACGCCGGCGGCAACGCTGCTTGGCCCCCAAACCCTGATTTACACCGCCCCCGGCGCGGCGGCCAACGCGGGTGTTTGCGGCGGCATTGCCCAGCGGCGCGTCACGGTAGCCGCCGCGCCGGTGGTGAGCTTTGCAGCCCTGCCGCGGCTCAACTACTGCCGGGGCACGGGCGGTGGCGCGGGCCTTGTGGTGCCGCTACTAGCCAGCCCGGCGGGCGGCACCTTTGCCGGGCCGGGCGTGGTGGGCAGCACCTTCAGCCCCAACCAAGCCGGGCCGGGCCGGCACACCCTCAGCTACACCTACCAAACGCCGGGCCTCAACTGCGCCGTGGTAGTGCAAGTCCAATCCGTGCAGGTGACTGACAGCATCTACGTGCGCCTGCCTGCCGACACGCTCATCTGCGCCGACTCGGCCCCGCTGCCCCTGTCGGCCTTGCCGAGGGGCGGCACCTGGGCCGGGCCGGGCGTGAGCGGCAGCCCGGCGGCGGGCTACGTATTCACACCTTCGGCAGCGCTCAACGGCCTGCAATCCCTCACCTACACCGCCCTTAGCGCCGGCCCCTGCGGCGGCGTGGCCCAGCGCCGGGTGCGCGTCGATGCCTTGGTAGCGGCCACCATTGCGCCGCTGCCGCTAGGCAGTACTTACTGCCCCAACAGCGCCCCGCTTACCCTCGCTGCCACCCCGGCGGGCGGCACCTTCAGCGGCCCCGGCATCCGCAACGGCAACGTCTTCGACCCCGGCCTGGCCGGACCGGGCACTCACCTGCTGAGCTACCGCTACGTGTCGGGTGCGGGCTGCGTGGCCCTGGCCACCACTACCACCACCGTGCTTGCTGTGCCCCAGGTGCCAGTTTTTGCCGACACCACCCTTTGCGTCGCCGGCGCGGCCCTGGCCCTGCCCATCACCCCCGGCGATGCCTGGAGCGGCCCCGGCATAAGCGGCTCGGGGGCGGCGGGTTTTGTGTTTAGCCCGGCCGTGGCGGGAGTAGGGGCGCAACTGCTGACCTTCACTTCGTCGGCTGCCAACCGCTGCGGGGGCACCACCGCCTGGCGCGTGGCCGTGGTGCCCGTGCCCGTGGTGGCCGTGGCCCCGCTGCCAGCGGTGGTGTGCCTCGGAAGTGGGCCCGTGCCCCTGGCCGGACTACCCGCCGGGGGCAACTTCAGTGGCCCCGGCGTAGTGGCCAATGCCTTCGACCCCGGCCGCGCCGGGGCGGGGAACCACACCCTCACCTACACCTACTTGCCGCCCGGCCTGAGCTGCCCGGCCACGGCCACGGCCACTGTGCGCGTAGCGCCCGTGCTGCCCCTGGCCCTGCCCCCCGACACCGTGCTATGCCCCGGCAGCGCCGCGCAAATCCACCTCCGGGCCACGCCCGCGGGCGGCACCTGGGCCGGAGCCGGCGTGCAAGGCACGGCCGCCACCGGCTTCGTGTTCGACGCCCGCACCCTGACGGGCACCACTAACGGCCGCGCCCGCCTCACCTACACGCCACCCGCCAGCAGCTGCGCCGCCCCGGCCGGCTTTGGCCTTAGCGTGGCGGCCGTGCCCGCCTTTGCGCCCGCCTACGCGGCCCCGCGTTGCCCCGATGTGCTGGCTGCCCCTCGCCAAATCGTCTTCGCCGATGCCGCCAACAACCCCGCCACCCGCTGGGACTTTGGCGACGGCACCGCCCCCGCCACGGGCCCCAACGTGGCCCACGCCTACCTGCAACCCGGCACCTACCGCCCCGTGGCCACCCTGCCCTACGGCCCCGGTGCCGCCTGCGCCCTGCAAGCCGCCCTGTCCCCGGTTACGGTGGAGGCCCAGAAGATTCCCAACGTCATCACCCCCAACGCCGACGGCCAGAACGACACCTTCAAGCCCACCTTTGCCTGCCTGCCCCGCCTCCAGATTTACTCGCGCTGGGGCAACCTCGTGTACGAAACCGACGCCTACGCCAACGACTGGGGGGCCGCCAACCAATCGCCCGGCACCTACTACTTTGTGCTCGACGACCACAACGGCCAACGCCTGCGCGGCTGGCTGGAAGTGGTGAAGTAGGGTTTGAACCCTGGCCAGTGACGAAACTGACCGAGCGAGCAAATGCGAAAAAGGGCTGCCTCTCACGGGGCAGCCCTTTTCAAATCAGGTTAGCTTCGGCCGAAGCTAGGCGGCAACGACAGCTTCAACAACTGCGGGCACCACCGTCACGAACGAACGGTCTTTGCGGCCCTTGCGAAACTGCACGGTACCATCAACCAGCGCGAACAGCGTGTGGTCTCTGCCGATGCCCACGTTCTGGCCGGGGTGGTGCTTGGTGCCGCGCTGACGCACGATGACGTTGCCAGCAATCAGCGACTGCCCACCGAAAATTTTCACGCCGAGGCGCTTGGAATGCGATTCGCGGCCGTTGTTCGACGAGCCGGCTCCTTTTTTGTGTGCCATTTTATTTTTAGCTGATGGCTAATAGCGGTTAGCTGTTAGCTTTTTTGAGAGTTATGACAATCAACAGAACGAAAAGCCAAGAGCTAGCAGCTATTAGCTAACAGCCAAATAATTAGCCGATGCTGTCAATCATTACTTTGGTGTAGTCCTGGCGGTGGCCGTTCATCTTTTTGTAGCCCTTGCGGCGCTTCTTTTTGAAGACGAGCACCTTGTCGCCCTTGACGTGGGCGAGAATGGTACCTTTCACCATCACATCGAGCGTCGGAGCGCCGATGGTGAGGGTGCCGTTGTCGTCCGTGAGCAGGGCGTGGCCCAGCTCCACTACGTCGCCAACGTTGCCGGCGAGTTTGTGGGCGTAAACGAATTTGTTGGCCTCAACCTTGGTCTGCTGGCCGGCGATAGTGACAATGGCGTACATCGGTGTGTGCGGTCGTTTCTGAATTTGGGAACGCAAAAGTACGGCAATCTTTTCAAACCGCCAAACCTAAGTTGTTAATCGTCATTTGGTGGCCGACCTGTTGCTTGCGGTGCCCCGCCGTTACCAGCCCCCAAAGCCTCCCAAGTCACTGGGATTTTGTGGACAACCGCCCTTTTCCACAAGCCACGTGTGGATAACTCTCCCGGATTGGCCTGATGATGAGCAAATTTAGCCCTTCGCCCACCACCTGCGGGGCCCGAAGGCGCGCACGCCTGCCAAAAAAAATAACAAACAAAATTGCCGCATGGCTTGTCCAACCTCCTGCCGGGCGGGCTTACATTTGAGGTGAAAACCAGCCCGGCTGCCGGTAAAAAATCCCGCGTTGCCCCACAAGGCCCTGTTTTAAGTGAAAGCTCGCCCCTCTGCTCGCCAAGTTATTATAAAACAAGCACCAAGACCCAATACAAGATGGAACCGCTCCTCGCCGAAAACCCCAACCGCTTCGTCCTCTTCCCCATCCAAAACCCGCAGGTGTGGGAGTTCTATAAAAAGGCCGAAGCCTCGTTCTGGACGGCCGAGGAGATTGACCTCTCGCAGGACCAAAAGGACTGGAACGGCCTCACCGACAACGAGCGCCACTTTATCAAGCACGTGCTGGCTTTCTTTGCCGCCTCCGACGGCATTGTGAACGAAAACCTGGCCGTCAATTTCATGCAGGAAGTGCAGATGCCCGAGGCCCGCTGCTTCTACGGCTTCCAGATTATGATGGAAAACATTCACAGCGAGACGTATTCGCTGCTGATTGACACTTACATCAAAGACCCCAAGGAGAAAGACTACCTCTTCAACGCCCTCGAAACCGTGCCTGCCGTGCAGAAAAAAGGCGAGTGGGCCTTGCAGTGGATTAACTCCGAGAACTTTGCCGAGCGCCTCATTGCCTTTGCGGCCGTGGAGGGCATTTTCTTTTCGGGCTCGTTCTGCTCCATTTTCTGGCTGAAAAAGCGCGGCCTCATGCCCGGCCTCACGTTCTCGAACGAGCTGATTTCGCGCGACGAGGGCCTGCACTGCGACTTCGCTTGCCTGCTCTACGGCTACCTGCAAAACAAGCTCAGCACCGAGCGCGTGCAAGCCATCATCGCCGATGCCGTGCGCATCGAGCAGGAGTTCGTGACCGAGGCGCTACCCGTGAGCCTCATCGGCATGAACGCCCGCACCATGAGCCAGTACATTGAGTTTGTGGCCGACCGCCTACTGGTGTCGCTGGGCTGCCCCAAGCTCTACAACGCCACCAACCCCTTCGATTTCATGGAGATGATTTCGGTGCAGGGCAAAACCAACTTCTTCGAGAAAAAAGTGGCCGAGTACCAAAAGGCCGGCGTGATGAGCGAGCGCAGCGAAAACGCTTTCTCGCTGGACGAAGATTTCTAGGAGAATCCTGCCCCCGACGGGCCTCTATGGTTACCAAACGCAAAGCCGGCGCATAAAGCGCCGGCTTTGTCGTTTACGCCGCTCCCGACTCATGGAAACCCCCGTTTTTGCATCGCCCTGCCGGGCCTGCCGCCGCCGTTTGCGCTGGCGCGGGCAGCCGTTGTTCAGCACCTGCTCGTGCCTCAGCTACGGGCGGAGTGTCACGATTACCGCGCTGGCAGCGGGCGTGGGCGGGGCGGCGCTGGGGGCGTTGTGGTGGCTCAACAGAAAATAAAATCATGGTCGAAACTCCTATGCTCCGCTTTGCTGCTTGGCTGCGCCGACTGGCGCTGTTTTTTGAGCCAGTCCGCCGGTATTTACCGTGGCTGAACATCATGTTGGCCGTGCTTGCCTGGATTACTAACACCTATTGGATACAAGGCTTTTGCCAGCCCGTGCCGTGGGCATCAGCCGCGTTGATAGCTGGGACAACCGCGTTCCTAGTCTGGCCTTGGTTAATGAATGTCAACGCCGGGCTGCGCTACGGGGCGCTGTTTTTACAGGGCCTGTTTTTCACCACCTGCCTTTACTGTGCTTGGTTCATGGAAGAGGGCTATCATTTGCTCGGATTGCTCTTTTTTTGGCTCATTCTTCCCGCATTGGTTTGGCTGCCGGTTTTCTTCGGGATGCAGGTTCTGCGGCGCGTGAATCGAGCGGCACTAACGGGCAAATGGCTGGCGTTCGGGTTGGGCGTATTTTCGTTGTCGCCAGTGCTGTGGTGGGCCGATGCGCAGTACCGCGAGATGCAGAACGTGCTAGGGAGCATGCCTTTGCGAGAACGTAAGACTATCGCAAATTTGGTGCGGGTACTGCCCCGCACCTATATGCTGGAACGGGTGGCAGGAGCAACCTGGCGCTACCATACTTCAGCCGAATTTATTCTCGATGGCTGGCGCCCTCCGCTGCACGACCCGCTGCTGGTCATTTGCCAGGAATTACACTGGCACGACGACTTTTACAAACGTGACCAAGAATACCGGTATCCGTTGGCCCTGAACGACAGAATTAAGGAGGGTAATAATTATGTTTGGCACGAGGATTTCGTCTATCATCGCACACAATTGTACCACCAATTATTTCCTGCTAACCCCATCAAACCCGATTGCGTGTGCGCCCACAACAACGATGGGGAGTCGTACCGCGCTTGGGTGCCGGGGGCCGAGCATTAGCGTCAGGAATAAATTCCGTGCTGAATCCGCCCCAAAATATCGCGCACTTGCTGACGGCCCGCTTCGGTAGCCAGCAACGTCGCGGGCCGGATGCCGCCCAGCGCCGGGATTTCGGAATGCAACCAGCAGTCAAAGTCCTGCTGATTCTCGAACGTGACCAAGCCGTGCGCCGCCGTAGCTTCCGGGGAGTCGTCGTCGGGGTCGGGCGTTTCAAACATTGACTAAAATTACGGGGTTTTGGCCGGACGCGCCCCGGACCCGGCGGCGCTCCCCAAACGGGCGGCACCCCCGCCCCCGTCGTACTTTTGCCCCATGGAAACCCTCGCCCCGACCCGCACCCGCGATACCGCCGTTTTTGACCTCATCGCCCTCGAAAAACAGCGCCAGACCCACGGCCTTGAACTCATTGCTTCCGAAAACTATGTGAGTCAGCAGGTGATGGACGCCCAGGGCTCGGTGCTGACCAATAAGTACGCCGAGGGCCTGCCCGGCAAGCGCTACTACGGGGGCTGCGAGATTGTTGACCAGGTAGAGCAACTGGCCATCGACCGCGTGAAGGAGCTCTTTGGCGTGGCCTGGGCCAACGTGCAACCCCACTCCGGCGCACAGGCCAACGCAGCCGTGTTCCTGGCCTGCCTCAACCCCGGCGATAAAATCCTGGGCTTCGACCTGAGCCACGGCGGGCACCTCACGCACGGCTCGCCGGTGAACTTTTCGGGCAAGCTCTACACGCCCAGCTTCTATGGCGTGGAGCGCGAAACCGGCCTCATCGACTGGGCCAAGGTGAAGGAAGCCGCCCGCCGCGAGCGGCCCAAAATGATAATCTGCGGGGCCTCGGCCTACTCGCGCGACTGGAACTACGCCGCCCTGCGCGAAGCCGCCGACGAAGTAGGTGCCCTGTTGCTGGCCGACATCTCGCACCCCAGCGGCCTCATCGCCACGGGCCTGCTCAACTCGCCGTTCCGGCACTGCCACATCGTAACGACGACGACCCACAAAACCCTGCGCGGCCCGCGCGGCGGCCTCATCCTGATGGGACAGG
>JANXUO010000370.1 GCA_025356245.1 Hymenobacter sp. | reverse complement strand
CACGCACAAAAACAGGATTTCCAGCAGCGGGTAGCGCCGCCGCCGGGCCATGCGCGGGTCGGGAAGGGTGGCAAAATCCGTCAGAAAAGAGGTAAAGCTCAACGCGTTCATCAGGTCAAAGCCGCAAATTTAGCCAACCCCACTTTAATGCGTTTACCCTGGGGGCGGGGGTAAAGTTGTCATGGGAGGCACGGGGTTGGGTGATGGTGCGACAAACGTAGTCCCGGATAGCCAATTGTTCGCAATTCTTTCTAATCGTCCCATTATACTTGAAGGCAAAAACTTCCAATAAACACGAGTTTCTAATCAAACAAAATTTTGACCATCAGATTTTAATAAATTCACAGGGCAATACAATGCTTGATTATCAGCCAAAATTAGTAACAATAAGATAATATGCCGAAGTTGGTATCCGGCCTTTTTTCTGCTTAGTGCCTCACTTCCCCGGCGCGACCGGCCCGTCGTCGGGCAGCGCTTGGTTGGCGCCGGCATCGGGAGCGGCGCCGGTGTTGAGCAGGTCGATGAGGTTGAGGGGCTCGAACTGGGCCGAGTCGCCGGGCTGCACGGCGCGGGCGGTGTCGGGGCGGGGCACGAAGCCCATGAAGCCGCGGGCCGGGCCGTTGAGGGCCAGGCTGTAGGCCAGGTTGCCGCGTTGGTCGCCCGAAATCAGGCCGCGCTCGGCCATGATGTCGGCTATGAGGCGGAAAAAGTAGCGGGTGCTGCCGCGCAGCTCGCCGTACTGGTTAAACTGGCCGCGCGCAAACTTGGGTTTGGGGATGATGCTGGCCAGGTAGAGGCTTTCGGCCAGCGAGAGGTCGGCGGCATCCTTGCCAAAGTAAAAGGTGCTGGCATCCTTCACGCCGTACACGCCGCGCTTGCCGCTGGGCCAGCGGTAGCGGCTTGGGCCCCACTCAATCACGTTCAAATACACCTCAAACATCCGCTGCTTGCTCACGAGGCGGGTGTTTTCGATGAGCCACACCATGAGGGCTTCTTCGGCCTTGCGGCCCACGGTTTTCTGGCGGCTCAAAAACACGTTTTTCACGAGCTGCATGCTGATGGTGCTACCGCCCCGCGCAAAGCGCCGTTCCTTGATGTTCTGAATGGCCGACTTCACAAAGGCCTTCTCCATAAAGCCCTTGTGGTTAAAGAACCGCGGGTCTTCGGCCGTGGTGATGGCGGCTTTCAGGTTGTCGGAAATGGCGTTGTAGGACACGAAATCGGGGTTTTCGGGGCCGACGAGGAACGTCCGCACCGAGTCACCCCGGTCGTTGTAGGCGGTGTAGGCGAAGGCCCGATTGAGCTGGCCCAAGTCGTCGGCCCCGAAGCGGGTGAGGCGGAAGTTGTTGCCCCGCAGGCGCGAGTCGAAGTGCAGGCTGTCGATGTTGGCCAGGTCCACGTCGCCGTGCATTCGATATTGCAGGGTGCCGGTGCCCTCAATGCCCTGGGTGGCGTCGAAAATACCGGTGGGCAACGACGAAAAGAAGTCGGTGGCCGGCGTTTCGTCCGACTCGACCCGGATGCTGACGGCCACGCTGGGCTTGAGGCGCACACTGGCTTCGGGCCGCAGAATGAGCTTGTTGAGGGTGAGCTGGCTGCCTTTATCGAGGCTCGCAAAGCCCCGGCCCAAGGTGGCCACGAAATCGAGCCGGCCGCGCCGGACTTCCACGTCGTTGGACGCAATTTTGGCGTGAAACAGACTAAAGTTGCGGGCCGCCAGCGCCCCCCGCAGCAACAGCCGGCCGCCGGTGTCGTCGTCCTCAAACTCTTTGCCCGCCAGCACCACCTGAATGGTGTCGAAGCTGATGAGCGCACCGAAGCGCACCGGCACGTAGGGCACCTGTACCGACGCGCCCACGCCGAACACGCGCAGGTCGGCGGCGTAGTCGCCGGGTTCGAGGTGGCCGCTGATGCCCAGCTCGTTTACCACCTCGTCGATGCGGGCCGAGAGGCGGCCGTTTACGTTGCCGTCGGCGATGGTGAGGGCCGGCAGGCGGAACTCGGCCTGGTGGCGCAGGCTCTGGTAGCTGACGTAAAAGTTGCGGAAGCTGGCCTCGCCCGGCACGTTGTCGAAGCCGGCTTCGAGCAGCTGGTTGAGCAATTGCCCGTAGTTGCGGCCCTGCCGGGTGTCGCGGGGCGGGGCGGCGGGGGCTTTGCCTTTGGTGAGCAGGAAACTGATGTTGTCGCGGCCGGGCGTTTTGTGAGCTGTGAGCCGGGCGTTTTCAATCTGCAAATCGGAAAACACTGGCCGCCCGGCAAACAGCGAGCGCACGCTGAGGCTGGCCACGAGGCGGCGGGCGGTGAGCAGCGTATCGGTGGGGGTTGCGGCGGGCACCAAGCTCATGCCCGCAACCTCGACTGTGTTGAGGGCCGTGAACCGGGCGCGGCCCAGCGTGAGCCGCACGGGGTATTTACGCTCGACGCGCACTTTCACTTCGCCCAGGGCGTAGGTCAGTAGCTGCTGACGCTTCCACAGAAACACGGCCAACGCCAGCAGCAGCAGCGCCGCCAGGGCAGCAAACAACCAGATTAGTTTGCGTTTAACAGAAGGACTCAAGGATATCAACGTCGGGAGCAAGGGCTGAGGACTACCGTCAAAGGTAGGGCGGTGGGCTGATGTTAGGGGATACGCCGGGTTGGGAGCTTGCGTTTTGACACCGGCGCAGACAGGTTGGCACTAGGCTGCGCCCCGCGCCAATCACGCAAGCTACTTTTGCCCCATGCCCACCCCCCTGCTTGCCCTTTCGCCGCTCGACGGCCGCTACCACCGCGCCACCGCACCGCTCGCCGCCTACTTTTCCGAGTTTGCCCTGATGCGCTACCGGGTGCGGGTGGAGGTAGAATATTTTCTGGCGCTGGCGGCGCTGCCGCTGCCGCAGCTGGCGGCCGTGCCCGCTGCCGCCGCCGGGCCGCTGCGGGCGCTGTACGAGCAGTTTGACGAGGCGGCCGCCGAGCGCATCAAGGCCCACGAAGCCATCACCAACCACGACGTAAAAGCGGTGGAATACTTTCTCCGCGATGAGTTTACCCATCTCGGAATGGGCGGCTTTATGGAATTCATCCATTTCGGCCTCACCTCGCAGGATGTCAACAACACGGCCATTCCGCTCAGCCTCAAGGAAGCGACGGCGGCCGTGCTCACGCCCGCGCTGCTGGCCGTGCGCGAGCAGCTGGCGGCACTGGCGGCGGGCTGGGCGGCCGTGCCCATGCTGGCCCGCACCCACGGGCAGCCCGCCTCGCCCACCCGCTTGGGCAAAGAGCTGGCGGTGTTTGTGGCCCGGCTCGACGGGCAGCTGGCGCTGCTGCAGCAGGTGCCGTTCGCGGCCAAATTCGGGGGCGCCACGGGCAATTTCAATGCCCACCACGCCGCGTATCCGGCCGTGGACTGGCACGGCTTCGCCGACGATTTCGTGACCCAGAACCTGGGGCTGACGCGCAGCTTCCCGACCACCCAAATTGAGCCCTACGACCACCTGGCTGCCTACTGCGACGGCTGGAAACGCCTCAACACCATCCTCATCGACCTGTGCCGCGACGTGTGGCAGTACGTGGCGATGGGCTACTTTAAGCAGACGCTGAAAGCCGGCGAGGTGGGCTCGTCGGCGATGCCCCACAAGGTCAATCCCATCGACTTCGAGAATGCCGAGGGCAACCTGGGCGTGGCCAACGCCCTGCTCGAACACTTTGCGGCCAAACTGCCCATCTCGCGCCTCCAACGCGACCTCACGGACTCGACCGTGCTGCGCAACCTGGGCGTGCCGCTGGGGCACCTGCTCATCGCCCTGGGCAGCCTGGGGCGCGGCCTGGGCAAGCTGGCCCTCGACGAAATTGCCCTGGCCCGCGACCTCGACCAGAACTGGGCCGTACTGGCCGAGGCCATCCAAACCATCCTCCGCCGCGAGGCCTACCCCGACCCGTACAACGCGCTCAAGCAGCTCACCCGCACCGGCGAAGCCATCTCGCAGGGCACCATCGCGGCCTTTGTGGAGGCGCTGGCCGTGGGCGAAAGCGTGAAGGCCGAGCTGCGGGCCCTGACGCCGAGCGGCTACGTGGGCCGCTGATTGATTAGAAATAGCGGAGCTACCGATTTGCCCGCAATTTGCCCGACACGCCCCTTCGGACGTTTTGGCGGTGCATTGTACTGAGCGGGTAGCATCCCCGCATTAAAAATACCTGGAATCGGGTATTGTGGGGCCAGTGGAACCCGACAACCTTTGCAGGCACCACTGCTCCTCAGCACCATGAAAGCCTCTCTGTTCACCTGCGTACTTGCCCTGGCAGCCGCCGTTACCGCTCGCGCCCAAACGGCCCGCCCTGCCGTCCTACCCCCCCGGCGTGATGCCCGTTGTCGTGGAAGGAAAGACGTACTACGCCACCCCCAACGGACCAGATTTCGTGGCGGGCCACTACCTCTACGAAGGCAAGGACGAACCCATCGTGGACTTGAGCCGCGACCACCAAAGCGGCGCCTTCCAACGCCACCAGGTGCCCCCCACGCCCCTTACCTGGTGGGGCTTCGAGTGCGATGCCACCGGCAAGCTCTGGGAGGCGCACAACGACGCAACCGGCCGCCACTTCCACACCCTCGTGGTGCGCTACGGCGGCAGCGCCAGCTACCCGGCTCCCGGCTCCTACGACCGGCTGCTGCTCAGCTTCGATGCCAGCAAGGTGTACATCCTGGGCGAGCGCGAAAAGGCCCGCTAAGCAGTTATTTTGAAAAGCCGTTTGAATGGATGAGCTAACCGGAGCAGTAATTCGCCAAATCCATCTTCATCAAAAAATCATGCTTGCCCAACGAATTAATAGTCATTTTTATCAATCAATTAATTGATTGATAAAACATTTGATTATCATCAATAAATTCATAATAAAAATAAATGAATTAAAAATAATGGTTAAAGGGGTTTGTCTTTTGATTAGCTTGCGGGTAAACACCTTCCTGCTCGCTCATGACTGTAACTGCTACCACTCCTACCGCCATCCCTGCCGATACGGTTTTTGTGCCGCCACCCCAGCGCCGAAACCTCAGCCCCGACCAGGAGCAGCGCATTGCCAAAGCCGTGACCGAGGTAGCGGCCACCGCCGATTTGCACCCGGCCGTCACCATCATTCACAACCTGGCCCTCGACACCGTAGAGTATATGTCGGCACGGGGCCTCCGCCTGCTGCATACCTCACTGGCTGAGTTGCAGGCGCTCGGGCCAGCCTATACTTACACCCATTTCAACCCCGAGGACGCGCCCAACTACCTGCCCCAGCTCTACGGCCTGGTGCAGTCGCTCGACCCATTGGCGTCGGTTACGTTCTTCCAGCAAGTGCGGACCACCATCAACCGCGATTTTTCGTGGTACCTCACCACTACCCGCGTGCTGTTGCGCGAGCCCTGCGGCACGCCTCTGCTGCTGATATCCACTGCCTGCCCCATCGACCCCCTGCACCACGTCACCAACAAGGTGCAGCGCCTGCTCGACGAGAACAATTTCCTGCGCCGTCACGCCCACACCTTTGCCACCCTCACCAGCCGCGAGCGCGACGTGCTGCGCCTGCTGGCCCTGGGCCGCTCGGCCTCGGAAATCGCCGATGCACTCTGCATCTCGACCCAAACCGCCGAAACCCACCGCCGAAACCTGCGCCATAAGCTTGAGGCCAGCTCGGCCTTCGACCTCGGGCAATATGCCCGGGCGTTCGACTTGGTTTAGTTAATTTCTGATGACAGGCGCTTAGCGCGGGGCTGTGCGGCACCAGCGCGGCTGATGTTGAACTACGGGGATATCACCACCATCGCCGGGCGTAAGTCGCTGTTTCCAACGTGGGAGCAGCTACTTTTTTTGTTCGAACAGGTTTGGTTCGCCCTTCTAATTTGACCATTCATCGGCAAGAACCCGCCATTGAACCCGCATTGCAATCGCTTTCTTGCGTTAACACCTTGCTAGACAAAGCAAGAGCCGGTATTCGAATTATCCATCGGTTAATATCCGATTTTTAATCTTGTTTTTGCCGAATTGATTATATTTGGCGGCTATTTACCTGCCTTGCCTCTTTTACCTCGCTCTTACTGTGCCTTGTTTTCTGATTCGCCTTTGTAGCCGCTTGCTGCTGCTACCGCTAGCCGCTGCTTCCCTGACCACCGCCCCGGCCGCCGCCCAAACCCCCGCCTGGCAGTGGGGCCTGCAAACCACCAACCCCGCCCCCACCGACGCCAGCAGCGCCGAGGGCAATGCCGTAGCCACCGATGCCGCCGGGCGCGTGTACGTGGGCGGCAGCTTCGGCGAGGCCTTACCCAGCAGTCCGGCCGCCAGCCGGCGCTTTGGCGCAGCAGGCAACGCCGGGCCAGGCCGGGGCGGCTTTGTGGCACAGGCCACGCCCGCGGGCCAATGGGCCTGGCTCACGCCCGTGGTGGCGAGCGGCGTAAGTGCCACGGGCTTCACCAGTGCCCCGGTTACGGGCGTGGCAGTGGCCGCCAGCGGCGATGTGTACGCCGTGGGTGCCGCGCAGGGCAGCAGCCTGCAGGTGGGCGGCGTGACGCAGGCGCTGCCCGGCACCGGCGAGGCCGTGTTTGTGGCCCGCCTCAGCAGTGCCGGCGTGTGCCAGTGGCTGCGCGTGGTAGAAACCACCGACACCCGCGTGGCCCTGGCCGCCGACCCTAGCACCGGCGGCGTGGTACTGGCCGGCACTTATGGCCGAGCCGTGACTTTCGGCAATGTTACGCTGCCCGCTGTGCCGACCACCGGCACCAATGCCTTATTTGTGGCCCGCATCAACCCCGCGGGCCAGTGGCTGGCCGCGAGTAGCGCGGCGGGCAGCGCCCGCATCACCCTCAACTTCAACCTGGCCGTGGGGCCGACCGGACAGGCGGCGGTGGTGGGCAGCCACAGCGGCGGCACGCTCACTTTTGGCACCAACACCCTCACGGCCACTGCCCAAACCGACGAGTCTTTTTTTGTGGCGCAGCTGAGCGCCGCCAACCAGTGGCAGTGGGCCGTGGGCGGCAGCGGCAGCCGCATCAGCGCGGCCCACGGCACGGCTTACACCCCCAGCGGCATGCTGTGGGTAAGCGGGCGGGCGCTCAACGGCACCCGCATTGGCCCCGTTACGCTGGCGGCCCCCACCAACCCCAACTTTGCGACGTTTGGCGGCTTCGTGGGGCAGTTGTCGGCCACCGGGCAGTGGGGGGCGGTCAGCACCATTGCGCCTACTTCCAACGGCTTGGCGGTACTGGGCCCGCTCAGTGTGGATGCTACGGGCGACGCGGTGGTACTCGGCGGCCTGCGCGGCTACTACGGCCCCATTGACACCACGGTGGGCGACCAACTGCTGTCGGCCAACACCGGCGAAACCTTATTTTTTAGCGCTTTGGCTACTCCCGCGGGGCACCTGCACTACGGGGCCTCGGTGCCCACCACGGCCCTGCCCGGCGGCCTCAACCCCATAGCCACGGCCCTCGATGCCAGCGGCAGCCTCTACGTGACGGGCAGCCTGCACGGCGGCCTCACGCTGGGCAGCAACGCCTTGCTGGGCACCCCCGCCTCGGCCCCCACCGCGGCCGATGGCGGCGACTTGTTTCTGGGCAAGCTGCTGCACGCCACCGTGCTGGCGGCGCGGCCGGCGGCGGCGGTGCGCTTCGCCGTCAGCCCCAACCCCGCGCACGGCCTGGCCACGCTGCTGCTGGCCGCCCCCGCCCCCACGGCCGGGCAGGCCACGGTGGCCGACGCCCTGGGCCGGACCGTGCGCACCGTGGCCGTGCCCGCCGGGGCCGCGTCGGTGCCCGTCGATTTGACGAGCCTGGCCCCCGGCCTCTACCTGCTGCGCTGCGGCGCGGCCGCCGCGCGGCTGGTGGTGGAGTAGCCTGGCGGCCAACCGGCCCCGTGCGCGGCCAGCTATCTGACACTGGCAATTAGTCTGTTTCTTTCTCTTTGATTAAGCATGAATACATTCTTCTCTTCGGCGCAGGCGGCGGCACTGGTGCTGCTGCTGGCCGCGTGCACCAAAAAAGCCGCCGATGCCCCCGCCCCGGCCGCCCCCCTGGGCATGAGCTGGGCCGAAGGGGGCCGGGCGGTGAAAACAACCAACGTCAGCATCTCCTATCCCAGCTCACCGCCGCCCGGCCAGCCGGCGGTGGCCGGGTTGCTCGGCACAGCCCTCTCGGACACGACCGGCGTGGAGCTGTACTTAACCCAGCCGTTCACGGTGGGCACCTTCGCCGTCATGAATAGCAGCAGCGGCAACAGCAACCCCGCTTCGACCACGGCCGTGTGCCAGTTTGCGACGCAAACCCCCTACGGCCTTTACCCGGTGTACCGGGCCACGAGCGGCACCGTGACGGTGACCGACGTCACCAACGGCACCGTGAGCGGCACGTTCAGCTTCACGGCCGTGTGCGCGGCCAGCACCTGCGTGCGGGGCGCTACCCGCACCGTCACCAACGGGGTGTTTCGCCTGCGCTGAAGTTTCTTCCCCTTATCTTTTTTTGCTGTGATGATTTTCACTTCTTCTTGCTGGCGGCGGCTGGCCGGGGCGCTGGCGCTGCTGGCCACTGCGGGGGCCTGCACCTCCAAAACGAGCGACCCCGCCCCCGAGGTACCCCTGGCCACCACCACCTGGACCGTGGACGGCACCGCTACCGGCACCAACGACGTGCGGGCCGACGCCACCGCCAACGGCGCCCTCAGCCTGGTGGCCACTGCCCGCCTCAGCCCCACCACCAGCGCCAGCATCGAGCACACCGTGGACCTGCTGCTGCCCGGCCGGGTGGGCACCTTTGCCCTGCCCGCCGCGGCCCGCGCCCGCTACTACACCTTCGACGGCGCCACGAGCCGGGGGCAGCAGTACGCCGCCACCAGCGGCAGCGTCACCATCAGCAGCTACGTGGCGGGGCCGGCGCTGGGGGCCTCGCACGTGGTGGGCACGTTTGCCTTTGCAACGCAGGCCATGCCCGGCAGCACGGGCACCCCCACCATCGCCAGCGGCAGTTTCGACGTGACATTTTAGGTGAACGAGGCGGGGGCGGGCCAGGCCAGGGACGGGGCCGGGCCGGCAACGCCGGGGCCGGCGGGCGGTATCTTTGGGGACTTCACCCCTTCCACCCCTTTGCTCATGCCCTTTTTTACCCTTCGCCGCCCCTGGGGCGGCCCTGGTCGGCCCGTGCTGGCGGCCGTGCTGCTGGCCACGCTGCTGCTTGACAGCGCCGCCGCCCAAACGGTGGCCCCCGCCGCACCGGCCCCCGCTGCCGCTACCCTCGGCACGGCCCTCGGTACGGCCCTCGCCCCCGACGGCACCCTGCGCCCCGGCACCCAGGGCAGCTTCGACGCCCGCGGCTACCGCCTCGACCTGCACGCCGGGGGCAGCCCGGTGTTTCGCCCCGCCAACGCCGGCGACGTGGCCTGGGCCGATGGCTTCGGCCTGCCCGGCATCGACTCGAACGTGTACGCCTTGGCTGTGGCCCCCAACGGCGATGTCGTGGTCGGGGGCAACTTTGTGGACGCCGGGGGCAAGCCCGGGGCCGACCACATTGCCCGCTGGGACGGCACCGAGTGGGTGGCCTACGGGGCCGGCCTGAACAACAACGTGAACGCCCTGGCCCTGCTGCCCAACGGCGACGTGGTGGCCGGCGGCATCTTCACCCGCGCCGACGGCACGGCCAACGGCCTCAACATTGCCCGCTGGGACGGCACCGCCTGGCGGGCCATGGGCCCCGGCCTCAGCAGCACGGTGCGCGCCCTGGCCGTGACGGCCGGCGGCGACCTTATTGCGGGCGGCAACTTCTTCACGGCCGGCGGCGACCCCAACGCCACCCGCATTGCCCGCTGGAACGGCACGGCCTGGAGCGGCCTCGGCGCGGGCATCACCAGCTCGGTGAGCGCCGTGTACGCGCTGGCCGTGGCCCCCAACGGCGACATCATTGCCGGCGGCGACTTCAGCGATGCCGGCGGCAACCCCGCCGCCGACCGCATTGCCCGCTGGGATGGCACGGCCTGGCTGGCCTACAACGCCGGCCTCAACGGCACGGTGCTGGCCCTGGCCACCACCGCCAGCGGCGACGTGCTGGCCGGCGGCGGCTTTACCCGCGCCGGTGGCACCACCGCCAGCAGCTACCTCGCCCGCTGGACCGGCGCGGCCTGGCAGCCCGTGGGGCCGGGCGTGAACGCCAGCGTGGCCAGCCTGGCCGTGGCCGCCAACGGCGACGTCATCGCCGGCGGCGATTTCAGCGACGCCGGCGGCAACCCCGCTGCCGACTACGTGGCCCGCTTCGACGGCAGCGCCTGGCAGGCCCTGGGCGCCAGCTACCCGCTGCGCATTCTGGCCCTGGCCGTGGCTCCCAACGGCAGCATTTTGGCCGGTGGGCAAGGCACCGGCGGCAGCAGCCAGCCCGAAAACCTGCGCCGCTGGACCGGCACCGCCTGGCAGGCCCTGGCCGACCGCAGCCAGCACGGGTTCAACTTCACGGTGTTTGCCGTGGCCGTGGCCCTCAACGGCGACCTGCTGGCCGGCGGCGCGTACACCAACGCCGAGGGCGACCCCGCCATTTCCGGCATTGCCCGCTGGAACGGGACGCGCTGGACGGCCCTGGGTGGCGGCATCAACGGCCAGGTAAACAGCATGGCCGTGGCGGCGAACGGCGACATCATCGCGGGCGGCTTTTTTAGCAACGTGGACGGCGTGGCCGGCACCAACTTCGTGGCCCGCTGGAACGGCACGGCCTGGCAGGCCCTCGGCAACGGCCCCCATTCCCTCACCAGCGCGGTGGCCGTGGCGGCCAACGGCGACGTGTACGCCGGGGGGTCTTTTAACGGGCCCAACGGCGGCAACGGCTTTCTGTCGGTGTGGAACGGCACCGCCTGGCGCTTGGTGAGCAACGCCCTCAACGGGGTCACGTTTGGCACCACCGGGCAGGTGCGGGCCCTGGCCCCGGCCCCCGGCGGCGGCGTGTACGTGGGCGGGGCCTTCGGCGCGGCGGGCGGCGTGGCCCGCACCCAGTACCTGGCCCAGTACTCGGGCACCGCCTGGAGCAGCCTGGGCCTGCTCAGCAGCCCCGGCACCAACAACCTCGGCGTGTATGCGCTGGCCAACGCCCCCAACGGCGACCTGCTCGTGGGCGGCAACTTTGCCAACGCGGGCGGCGTGGCCGCCGCCGACTTCGTGGCCCGCTACACCGCCACCGGCTGGCAGGCCCTGGCCAACGGCACCCGCGACGTGGTGCGGGCCGTGGCCGTGGCCCCCAACGGCGACGTGTACGCCGGCGGCCCGTTCACCAGCAGCGTTTCCTATCCTAACCAAGAACACATCAGCCGCTGGGATGGCAGCGCCTGGCAGCCCCTGGGCTCGGGCCTCGACGGCACGGTGAACGCGCTGGCCGCGGCCCCCAACGGCAGCATCCTGGCCGGCGGCTACTTTTTCGGCGTCGGCGACCGCTCCAAGGCCAGCGCCTACTTTGCCCTCTACCAGCCCGCCGGGCCTACCGCCACGGCTAGCGCCGCCGGCCCCGACGCCCGCGCCGTGCTGTATCCGAACCCGGCCACCGGCTGCACCACCCTGGCCCTCACGCCCGCCCCCGCCGCCCGTGCGGCGCAGCTGCTCGACGCCCTGGGCCGGACCGTGCGCACCGTGGCCGTGCCCGCCGGAGCCGCCACCGTGCCCCTTAGCCTGACGGGGCTGGCCCCCGGCGTGTACCTGCTGCGTTGCGGGGCCACGGCCGCGCGGCTGGTGGTGGAGTAAGTGGCCGCCTGAACATAAAAAAGCCGTAGCAACCCGCCTGGGCCGCTACGGCTTTTTTATGAAATTGCAATTCCGCAATAGCATTCCTGAGCCGGCGATGGCCCCGGCAGGGGCAGATAGCCGTAATTTTAACTGTTCAGTATTGCATCCTAACGGGCTGCCATTATCTTTGCTGCAACAACAGCCAGGCAAGTGCCTGGTTTTTTTCTTTTCCCCCACCCCCTCTTTTTTATGGCGCTTCGCCTAACCTCCCTCCGTGCCGCGGCTACGCTGCTGGCATTCTCTTCCCTTGTTGCCTGCTCGAAGAAGAGCGACGACACCCCCGCCCCGGCCGCGCCCGCGCA
>JANXUO010000361.1 GCA_025356245.1 Hymenobacter sp. | reverse complement strand
GCAACTTTGTACCGGAACCTGGCGGTGGTGTCACTCGAAACTTCGTCCCGATAGACTTAGCAGCCGTGTGGCAGCTTACGAACAACCAAACTTACACTTGGTCGTACCACTTCCTTGACGATGCCTCTCTTTTTAAAGTGCCAACCGCCAGTGACATCGCGAATGTGTCGACCTGTGGTGGTGCCGTCACCATCGGCACCGGTGCCTCCTTGCCTGCATCGTTGGGCACTGTTCAATACCAATGGAGTCCCACTACCGGCCTTTCCAGTCCTGGTTCAGCCTCAACGCTTGCCCAGCCAATAAGCACCACTACTTACACGCTAACCGTTACAATAAACGGTGTAGTGGCTGGCACTTCTATCGTGATGGTTACCGTGAATCCACCTACCGCTGGCCCCGCCCAAAGCATCAATTGCAATGGCAGCGCCAGGCTGCAAGTGCTTTGCCCTGACCCGGCCGTAACCTACGAATGGAAGGATAACATCGGCAATGTGCTGGCCACGGGCCCTGCACCCACCGTATCGCCGACAGCTAATACCACCTACACCCTCTCGGCTACTCTTACCAGCAGCGGCGCGATTTTGCCCGTGGGACTGCCCAGCTGGACCACCGTCACCGTCAACAACGGGCAGCCCTGCTGCCCCGCACGAACATACCAGGTGCTGGCCGACAATACCTACGCGAACCCGCTGGGCGGCCCGCCCACCGAACTGGGCACCCCCGGAGCCGTAACGCTCCTTAGTTACGCCAACTTTAGTGGCACCCCGACTTTCGACGGCATCTACCACGTAAAGGGGCCGATTCAATTTGAAAAAGGCACCTTCACGCTAACGCCCGGCACCGTGTTTTACGTGGACGGGGGCAACACCCTCCGCTACCCGGTTGTCACCAAAGGCGTTGATTGCTACACCACTGCTCTGTATAACGACCACTTCCTGCAAATTTTTGTGGGCGACGACGCCACGCTGGTGCTGAACGGGGCGACGCTGACGGCGGCCTGCGACAAAATGTGGGGCGGCGTGGAACTCGTCGGCACCGGGGCACTGTACACAGATGCCGACGCCAAGGGCAACCGCAGCACCATCAGCGAGGCGCGAGTGGGCGTGCTGGCCGGCACCGAGTGCCGCAGCACGGAAGCCATCTACCACCTGACCAACACCGTGTTTTACAACGACACCTACGGAGTGGTAGTGGAAGGCAACTCCAAGCTGGCCAATTCGGACGAGCGCCGGATTAGCGACTGCCTCTTCTACAGCAACCACAAGTACCGCCTGTGGCCCGATGACCAGGCCACCGCGGGCCGCGCCTTTGGCGACGGCGACTACACCCAAACCGGCCTGGTGCTGCACGGCGCGTGGCACGACGGCATCGCCTACGCCAACAACCGCTTCAGCGACGTGTACACCGGGGCCGAAATTGCCGGGGGCTCCGACCAGATGGAGCTGACCAAAAACACTTTCGTCCGCAACTACGGGCAGGCCGTGGTGGTGGGCTTTCGCAGCAGCAACGGCAATTTCCGCCCCGGCGCGGTGGCCATCCACGACAACACCATTACGGTGCCCAACCTCCCCAACCCCGGCGGGCAAGTGCCCCTCGGGGCGGACGTCATGGGCATTCAGCTGCTGGCCCTGCCACGCGGCGGGGGCCAATTGGTGCTTGAAAACAACGAGGTGGTGGGCCAATACGGGCCGGGCAACCCCGCCAAGCCCAAAATCGGCTTCGATGCCCAGCTGTGCTTTGACGCCCACTACGTGCAGCGCCAAAACCAGTTCGTGGGCCTGGACGAGGGCATTCGAATGATGGACGCGGCCGCCAACACCTCGCACGAGGACTTTGTGACCGACAACTACTTTTTAGAATGTACCCGGTCGGTAGTATTAACAGGCAACCAGTTTGCAACATACTCCCCAACCATAAGCTGCAACACCTTCGAGAGCGGCGACCAAGGCATCGTCATCGAACCCCTGGCCCAGGTGGGCTACCTGGTTGGGCCGCTAAACCTATCGCTGCCTTTGCGCTACGAGCCCTGCGCGAACAACTTTGTGGGGCTGACGAGCAACGTCTATCACGGGGGTAGCATGCCCCTGACTTATTTGTACCTGGACAACTCAGCCAACCCAGGTACGCCCTCCAGCGCGTTGGAAGCGACTGGAAACTTCTTCTCGCTGAATAATGCAATCAATCCCCTCCCCACTTACGGCACTTCCTGCGCCGACCGGCCGCTGCCGACCTACGGCGCTGGGCTGTTTGGCCTGAACAACCGGCCGGGGGCCGGGGCGGCACCTAACTGGCAGCAGTGGGAGGAAATCATCGCCAGCAGCCAGGAGGCACCGGGCAAGCTCTACGAGCTGACGTTGCGCCTCATCAGCTACCGCGAAGAAAACGGGCAGTGGGCGCAACTGGAAGCCTTTGGGGCTAGCCTGGTCCTACAAAACGCCGATGCTTTCGACCGCATCAGCCTTTACCTGATGGAACGGTATCGCCGCCTGGGGCAGGATGCGGACGCCCAACGGGTGCGTAATGACTTGCTGCGCCAACGCGGGCAAGACGCGCAGGTTGGCTACCGGGTGGCTTACTTCGACGTGGCCGGCCGCCTGGACCAGTTAAAACCGGGTGCCCGCCCGGCCGTAGCCGACAGTGCCGCACTGGCCCAGGTGGCCAACTCGGTATCGGGCTTTGCGTCCGTAGCCTGTGCCACGCTACGCTATTTCTACCCCGTCTGTGGGTGCAGCCCAACAAATGGCATAAGCGCAGCGAACAAAACCATGCAACGCCCGGCGGCCAATCGCCCGGCGGGTCGCGCCCGCCCCGTGCAGTTGCAAGCCTACCCCAACCCGGCCCACGACCGGCTGACGGTAAAGGTGGCCGGCCCGTGCCCGACAGGCACCCGCGTTGAGCTGCTCGAACTGAGCACGGGCCGCGTATTGGCCAACCTGCCCCTGATAAACGGGGTAGCTGAACTGACCGTAGCCGAACTAGCGGCGGGCGTGTACGCTGGCCGGGCCGTAAGCCCCGAAGGCCAGGTGCTGGGCACCTGCAAAGCGGTGG
>JANXUO010000349.1 GCA_025356245.1 Hymenobacter sp. | reverse complement strand
CTCCTTGGTGGAGTTGCCCGAGCCGGTGACGGACTGTTTCACCTTGGTGGGGGCGTACTCCACGTAGGGAATCTGGCGGGAGAGGGCGGCGGCGATGGCCACGCCCTGCGCCCGGCCCAGCTTGAGCATGCTCTGCACGTTCACCCCAAAAAACGGGGCCTCGATGGCCAGCTCGTCGGGCAGGAACTCGTCAATCAACTCAATCATGCGGTCGAAAATCCGCTTTAGCTTTACGGCGTGATTCGTCCCGAGCGCCTTCATGTTGATAACGTCGTAGCGCAGCACCTCGATGCGGCTGCCGCACACCTCGATGACGGCGTAGCCCATCACCTGCGTGCCGGGGTCGACGCCCATGATGATTTTGGGCAGCTCGGCGGGGGCAGCAGCGCGGCCGGGAGCGCGGCCAATAGCAGTGGTGGAACGGGGCGGGAGCATCTGCCGCAAAGTTACGACCCGGCCTCCCGGCCCGGTGCGCCCGCCGCCGGTGCGCCCGCGCCACGCCCGCCCGCCCGCTGGGGCCGCTGGGTGCTGGTAGCCAAAATAGGCGTTACGCTGCTTACGCTGGGGCTGCTGTACCACAGCATTTTCGCGGCCCCCGACACCCGTGCGGCCTGGCAGCAGCTGCTGGCTTCGGCCCTGGGCGGGGCGGGGCGCGGCCCCGTGCTGGCGGCCCTGGCCCTGGTGCCCCTCAACTGGGGCCTCGAAGCCTGGAAGTGGCACCGCCTGGCCCGGCACCTGCACCCGCGCATCGGTTTCGGGCGCAGCCTGCGGGCGGTGCTGGTGGGCCTCACGCTGGGGTTTGCCACCCCCAACCGCGTGGGCGACTACGCCGGCCGGCTGCTCGAAATGCCCGGCAAGCGCCTGCCCGCGCTGGGCGCGGTGTGGCTGGGGCGCTACTGCCAGCTGGTGGCCACCGTGCTGGCGGGCGCGGCGGGCTTGCTGTTTTTCGGGTTGAAGTTTTATTTGGCGGGCTACCCGGCCGCGCAAATCGGGCTGGTAGCGACGGCGTTGGTGCTGGGCGCGGCGGTGGTGCTGCCCGTGTACCAGGCGCGGCTGCTGCTGGCGCTGCTGGGCCTGTGGCGGCCGTTGCGGCGGTTCCGGCCCGCGCTGGCGGTGCTGCCCACGTACTCGGCGCGGGCCATCACGGCCGTGCTGGGGCTCTCGGGGCTGCGGTACGCGGTGTTTTGCGCCCAGTTTCTGCTGCTGCTGCGGGCCTACGGGGTGCAGGTGCCGCCCGGCCCGGCGCTGGCAGGCGTGGCGGGTACTTTTTTGCTGAAATCGCTGGTGCCCTCGCTCAACGCCCTGGCCGATGTGGGCGTGCGCGAGCTCTCGGCCACCCACTTGTTTGGGCTGCTGGGGCAACCCGCGTTGCCGGTGCTCTCGGCTAGTCTGAGCTTGTGGGTCATCAACATAGCACTGCCGAGCGCGGCCGGGCTGCTGCTCGTGCCGGGCCTGCGGGTGCTGCGCGGCCGGGCATGATGGCGGCGGCCCTTTTGCTGGTAGCGGCCCTGTACGCCGGGCTGATGGGCTGGCTGCGGGCGGGGTTTGTGGGCTTGCGGGCCGATGATTTGGAGCAGCCGGCAAATTCGCTCTTGCAATTGGCCTCACGGGACCCCTCCGGGGCTAGCCCCCTCTCCGGAAAAGAAGAAGGGGGACTAATTTTTAGCGCTAGTTTATCAGCGTCTAAACCATCAGCGTCTAAATTTTTAGAGCTAGAGACTAGTCCCCCCTCTCCTTTTTTGGAGACTCTGCGCATAAAGCAGATGCGGCTAGGAGGTGAGGCGCACGTTCAGCGGAACGCCCCCGCATTCTCCGTCCTCGTCGCGGCCCGCAACGAAGCCGCCTGCCTGCCCGCGCTGCTGGCCGCCCTCGCCGCCCAAACCTACCGCGATTTTGAGGTGCTCGTTGCCGACGACCACTCCACCGACGGTACGGCTGCGTTGCTGGCCGCCGCCGCCGGCACGAGCAACTTTTCGTTGCGCGTCGTGACGTTGCCGCCCCGGCAAACCGGCAAAAAAGCGGCCCTTGCCGCCGCCCTGGCCCTGGCCCGCGCCCCATGGCTCGTCTGCACCGACGCCGACTGCCGCCCCGGCCCCGGCTGGCTGGCTGCCTACGCGGCTCACCTCGCCCGGCAGCCCACGGCCAACTTCATCAGCGGCCCGGTGTTGCTGACGGGGCCGCCTACCTTGTTCCAAAATTTTATGGGTCTGGAGTTTGCGGGGCTGATTGGGGTGGGAGCCGCCTGCCTGGCCCGGCAGCGGCCCACCATGTGCAACGGCGCCAACCTGGCCTACCGCCGCGCCGCCTTCGCGGCCGTCGGGGGCTTCGCCGACACCGCCCACCTGGCTAGTGGCGACGACGAGTTTTTGCTCCACGCCATTCACGCGCAGTTTCCGGGCACGGCATTTTTTCTGGCGGCGGCGGCGGCCGTTGTAACTACGCCCGCCCCCGCCTCGCTGCCCGCGCTGCTGCGGCAGCGGGTGCGCTGGGCCAGCAAGTGGCGGCACTACCGCGCCGCCGCGCCCCAGTGGCTGGCCCTGCTGGTGCTGGCGGCCAACGTGAGCTTGATGGCCGGACTGCTTATTTCGCCCTGGCAGCCAAGTGCCTGGCCCTGGGTAGCCGCCGCCTGGCTGCTGAAACTGGGGGCCGATTTTTGGTTCATGGGCCCCGTGCTGGGGTTTTTCGGGCGGCGACGCTGGCTGCCGCTGCTGCCGCTGTTGCAGCTGGCGTACGCGCCGTATGCGCTGAGCGTGGGCCTGGCCGGGCTGCGCGGCAGCTACCAGTGGAAAGACAGGAAGGTGTTGTAGCGCGGGCTTTTAGCCTGGCAGCGCAAGGTTGTTGCGGCAACGCGGGTTTCTAACCTGCGGCGTAAGGCATTCTCATTATATGGGTTTTCGTAGCTCTGACACAAGTTTTTGACTTGTGCAGGAAGGCTGTGCCGGTACTTTCAACGCCAGCACATCGCGGATTAAAGGCCCGCCTTGCGGCAAGGGCGCATTTCAAATGCGGCTTGGGAAAATTATTTCTCCCCAAAAGAATGAAATCATATTTAAAAATTACAAAACATGCTTAAATAATGGTAAACTTCCAATTTGCAAGAAATAATATTAAAAAATAAAAGAAAATTTATTGTTTTATAAATTCATAAGAACTTACTTTGTCATATACTTAGTTACCTCGCCCCGCCCGCCTCCGCCGAAAACACGCTTGCCACCTCTTGCCGCTTTTGCCCATGGAACGCTACGTACACTACTCCGACTCGACGCGCCTCATCATCCCGGCCCTCGACGTACTGTTGCTTTTTGGGGCGTTTCGAGTGGCGGGCTGGCTGGACTCAGGCTCTTGGTACTTTGGCGGTTACGCGCCGTTTGTGTTTGCCATTTTCGCGCTGCTGTGGTGGACGCTTTCGCGGCAGTACGCCAATCTTTACCGCCTCGACCGCCTCATCAGCTACGCCGAGAAGCTGGGCTACGTGCTGCGCACCTTCGGGCTGCACGCGCTGCTGGTGTTGGGCGTGGCCTGGGCACTGCCGCTGCCCGGCGTGGCCGCCGCCGATGTGCTGCTGGTGTACCTGCTGGGGGTGCCGGCCGTGGTGGCGGGCCGGTTTGGGCTGGCCTTTGGCTACCGCGCTTTTCGGCGGCACGTGGCCCGGCCGCAGGGGCGGTTTGTGCTGGTGGGCGCCAGCAGCAGCGGCCTGGAGCTCTACCGCTTCCTGATGGCCCACGATACGGTGGGCGACCTCTGCCAGGGCGTGTTTGCCGACGGCCCGCTGCCTGCCGAGCTGCGCCCGCTCTGGCGCGGACCGGTGGCTGCCGTGCAGGCCTACTGCGCGGGCCACGGCACTGAGGTGGACGAAATCTACTACGCCCTGCCCCTCGACCGCCGCCACCTCATCGAGGAGCTGTCGGTGTTTGCCGCCGACCATTTCCTGGCCTTCCGCATCGTGCCCGACTACTGCGGCACTGTGCGGCAGCAGGTGGAGGTGCATTTCTACGACCACCTGCCCATCCTCACGGTGCGGCACGAGCCGCTGGGCTTCCGGGCCAATCAGCTGCTGAAGCGCGGGTTCGACATTGTGTTTGCCGGCACAGTGGTGGGGCTGGTGTTTCCGGTGCTGCTGCCGGTGCTGGCGCTGCTCATCAAGCTCGATTCGCCGGGGCCGGTGTTTTTTAAGCAGCTGCGGCCGGGCAAGCGCAACCTGCTGTTTCCGTGCTACAAGCTGCGCACCATGCGCGTCGGGCACCGCCAAACCGAGCTGCAGGCCAGCCGCGCCGACCCGCGCATTACCCGCGTCGGGGCCTACCTGCGCAAGTACAATCTCGACGAGCTGCCCCAGTTTTTCAACGTGCTGCTCGGGCATATGTCGGTGGTGGGTCCGCGGCCCAACATGGTGTCGCAGCTCGAAGAATATTCCCAGCGCATCCGCTGCTACCAGCTCCGGCACGCCGTGACGCCCGGCATCACGGGCTACGCCCAGGTAAACGGCTGGCGCGGCGAAACCCGCGCGCCCAACGCCATGGAAAAACGGGTGGAATACGACTTGAAATACCTCGAAAACTGGTCGTTGGGTCTGGATTTGCAGATTATCGGCCAAACCGTGCGCAACATGGTGCGCGGCGAGGAAAACGCCTTTTGACAGCAGGAAACCCACCTTACCACCTTATCATCTCATCGAAAATGAACACCCTGACCAAACGCGCCGTCCTCAACGCCGGTATCTCGACCGGCTCCGCGGCGGCTTTTGTAGATGCCATTTTGCAGCTGGGCGCGGCGCGGGCGTCGGCTTACGTGTGCTGCGCCAACGTGCACATGCTGGTGGAGGCGCACCGGCGGCCCGATTTTGGGCAGATACTGGCGCGGGCGGCCATCGTGACGCCCGACGGCAGCCCGGTGGCCGCCGCCGTGGGTTGGTTGCACGGGCAGGCCCAGCCCCGCCTGGCGGGCATGGACCTGCTGCCGACTCTGCTCGCTGAAGCAGCGCGGCGCGGGCAGTCGGTGTACTTCTACGGCACCACGCCCGACGTACTGGCCGCCATGCGCTTGCGTATCAAACACGAGCTGCCCACCCTGCGCGTGGCCGGTGTGTGCGCCCCGCCCTTCCGCCCCCTCACCGCCGCCGAGGATGCCGCCGAAGTAGCCGCCATCAACGCCGCCGACCCCGATTTGCTGTTCGTGGCCCTCGGTTGCCCCCGGCAGGAGCGCTGGATGGCGGCCCACCGCGGCCGCATCCGGGCCTGCATGTTGGGCGTGGGCCAGGCGTTTCGGGTGTACGCCGGCCTGGAGCCGCGTTTGCCCCTCTGGGCCAGGCGGCTGTGGCTCGAATGGGCCTTCCGGCTCTGGCAGGAACCGCGCCGGCTGGTCAGCCGGTACTTCGTGACGAACACCTGGTTCATTCTGCTGCTGATGAGGCAATTGTTGCTGTGTAAAGTATTGCGCGTCCACGCTGCGTTGCGGCCGGCGGTGGCGCCGCCTCGTCGCCGTCGCTTGGCCTGGGCTGCCGCCGGCAACGCCGTGGCACATACCACCCGGCAGCTGCTCCGCACCAAAAGCCGGATGATACTGGCGGGAGGGTAGGAGGGCTTTAGGTATTCGGTTTGAGGTATCAGAATTAAAGCTCAACACCAAAAACCGAATACCAAATACCCAACACCAAGAACCCAACACCCAACACCACCCCCGAACCCCCAACACTTATTCCCGTCATGAAAGCAGTCATTTTAGCCGGGGGCTACGGCACCCGCATCAGCGAGGAGAGCGGGTTGCGGCCCAAGCCGATGGTCGAAATTGGCGGGCGGCCCATCCTGTGGCACATCATGAAAATTTACGCCCACCACGGCATCACCGATTTCGTGATTTGCTGCGGCTACAAAGGCCACCTCATCAAGCAGTATTTCGCCGATTATTTCCTGCACAACGCCGACGTAACTTTTCGGCTCGACGCCGACGAAATGTGCATTCACCGCACCGCTGCCGAGCCCTGGACGGTGACGCTGGTGGACACCGGCTCCGAAACCATGACCGGCGGCCGCCTGCGCCGGGTGCGTGAATACCTGCCTGACAACGAGACTTTTTGCCTAACCTACGGCGATGGTGTGGGCAACGTGGACATTGCCGCTACCATCCGCTACCACCGGGCGCAGGGTGCCCTGGCCACCCTCACGGCGGTGCGGCAGCCGGGCCGCTTCGGGGTGTTTAACCTCGACGAGGCCGACGACCGCGTACGGGGCTTCACTGAGAAGCCCGAGGGCGGCCCCACGCCCTGGGTAAACGGCGGCTTTTTCGTGCTGGAGCCCGCCGTGTTCGACTACATCGCCGCCGACGCTACGGTGTGGGAAAAAGGCCCCCTCGAACGCCTCGCCAACGAGGGGCAGTTGGCCGCCTACCGCCACAACGGCTTCTGGCAGCCGATGGACACCCTGCGCGACCGCAACCTGCTGGAGGAATTGTGGCAGTCGGGCCACGCCGCTTGGCAGGTGTGGGGCAGCGGGGTGGCCGCCGCGCCGGTGGCACCGGCTGTGGCCGCGCCCATGGCCACGCCCCAACGGCGCAGCAGCGTCGCCCGCAGTGCCAAGGCCGCCCGCCAGCTGCCACTGGCCGCGCCCTGGCTGGCCAAAGTCATGCCTTCCGATTGAGCAAACTGGCCACCCTGAACGCCGCAAAGCCGGAGTAGCCAACTAGTAACCAGCAACATTTCAATGAAAACTCCCCGCATCCTCATTGCCGGCAACATGGGCTACGTGGGCCCCGGCGTGGTGCGCCGCCTGCGCCGCGCCTTTCCCGAAGCCGAGCTGATTGGCTACGACCTGGGCCTTTTTGCCCAGTGCGTGACGTTGCCCGAATCGACCGGAGGACCCGAAGCGGTGCTCGACCGGCAAGTGCTGGGCGATATTCGGGACTTGCCCGCCGGTCTGCTCGACGGCGTGGACGCGGTGGTGAACATGGCGGCCATTTCCAACGACCCGATGGGCAACGCCTACGAGGCCGTGACCGGGGCTGTGAACCACCGCGCGGGCATTGCGCTGGCGCGGGCGGCACGGGCGGCGGGCGTGGGCACCTTCGTGTTTGCCAGCTCGTGCAGCGTGTACGGGCAGGGCGACGCCACGCCCCGCACCGAGGCCGCCGCCCTGGCTCCGCTTACGGCCTACGCCCGCTCCAAAGTAGCCAGCGAAGTGGACTTGCAGCGCCTGGCCGGCCCCGGCTTCCGCGTGACCTGCCTGCGCTTTGCTACCGCCTGCGGCTGGAGCGACCGCCTGCGCCTGGACCTGGTGCTCAACGATTTCGTGGCCACGGCCCTGGCCACGGGTGCCGTGCAGGTTTTGAGCGACGGCAGCCCCTGGCGGCCCCTGATACACGTGCAGGACATGGCGCGGGCTATTGAGTGGGCCATTGGCCGGCCGGCAGCGGCGGGTGGCAACTTCTTGGCCATCAACGCCGGGGCTGATGACTGGAACTTCCAGGTGCGCGAGTTGGCGGCGGCCGTGGCGGCGGCACTGCCCGGCACCACCGTCAGCCTCAACCCCGCCGCCGCCCCCGACCGCCGCTCGTACCGCGTCGATTTTGGCCTTTTCCGGCAGCTTGCGCCCGCCCACCAGCCCCTACGCACCCTGCCCGACACTATTGCCGAGCTAAGCACCGGCCTGCGCGCCCTGGGTGCCCACCGCCCCGGCTTCGACCGCGCCCGGCTCATCCGCCTCAACACCCTGGCCGCCTTGCGCCAAGAGCAGCTCCTGACCGAGGAGCTTACGTGGGACAAGGAGTTGGTTGGAGGATAGGGCTTAGTTATTAGGGGCTTAGGTATTAGGTGTTGGGTATTAGGTGTTGGGTATTAGGTATAAATTATTCAAAAACCCAAAAACCGAACACCAAATACCAAACACCAAACACTCAACCCCAAACACTCAACACCAAAAACCGAGCATTCAACCCTCAACATTCAATATTAAAAAAAACGCCATGTTTTTTACCCCTACCAAGCTCGCGGGAGCATTTAGCATCGACGTGGAAAAGCGTTGCGACGAGCGCGGCTTTTTTGGCCGGACGTGGTGCGCCGAGGAATTTGCCGCGCAGGGGCTGGACGCGCGGCCGGTGCAGGGCAGCACGTCGCACAACCCGGTGGCGGGCACGCTGCGGGGCCTGCATTACCAGGCCGCGCCCTACCTCGAAACCAAGCTGGTGCGCTGCACGAGCGGGGCCATTTTCGACGTGATTGTGGACCTGCGGGCTACTTCGGCCACCTGGGGCGAGTGGCTGGGGGTGGAGCTGTCGGCCGCCAACGGCCGGATGCTGTGGGTGCCCGAAGGCTGCGCCCACGGCTTCCTGACGCTGCTGCCCGACACCGACGTGGCCTACCAAACCTCGGCCCCCCACGTGCCTGCCGCCGAGCGTGCCGTGTGCTGGAACGACCCCGCCTTCGCCATTGCCTGGCCCGCCCAACCCCGGCTGCTGTCGGCAAAAGATGCCCGAATTGAATACCACTCCCGCCAAACAGCCTGATTTTAAACACCAAACAACGAGCACCATGAAAACTGCTACCCTCGAAGCCCCCATGCCGCGCACTACCCCGGCTGGCAGCGCCGCCCCGGCGGGCTGCTGCCGCTTTTGCGCCGCGCCGCTCCACCGCACATTTGTTGACTTGGGCACCTCACCCCTGTGCCAGGACCACGTACGCCCCCAGGACTACAACCGCGCCGAGCCCACCTACCCGCTGCACGCCTACGTGTGCGAAAGCTGCTGGCTGGTGCAGGTGGGCGAGTTTGTGGAGGCGGCCAACGTCTTTCGGGACGACTACGCCTACTTTTCGTCGTTTTCGCCCTCCTGGCTGCGCCACGCGGCCCGCTACGTGGAGGCCGTGACCAAGCGCCTGGGCCTGGGGCCGCAGCACCGCGTGGTGGAGGTGGCCAGCAACGACGGCTACCTGCTGCAATACTTTGTGGAAAAGGGCATTCCGGTGCTGGGCATCGAGCCGGCGGCCAACGTGGCGGCGGCGGCCCGGGCGCTGAACGTGCCCACGCTGGGCAAGTTTTTTGGGGCCGAAACGGCCGAGGAAGTGCGGCGCGGCCACGGCCCGGCCGACCTCATCATC
>JANXUO010000286.1 GCA_025356245.1 Hymenobacter sp. | reverse complement strand
CAGCCGCAGGCCGTGCGCCGGGTCGCCATCTTCGCCCACTGGGACACGCGGCCCTTCGCCGACAACGACAAAACCCACAAAAACGCCCCCATGGACGGCGCTTCCGACGGTGCCTCGGCTGTGGCAGTGGCCCTCGAAATGGCCCGCGCCCTCAGCCAGCAGCCCGACAGCCTCGCCCCGGCCGTGGGCGTCGATTTCATCCTTTTCGACGCGGAGGATTGGGGCTACGATGCCACCACCCAGGCCAGCCTCAAAAACCAGCTCGACGGCGCCGGCGACTCGTGGTGCCTGGGCTCGCAGTACTGGGCCAAAAACCTGCTGCCTGCCGGCTACAAGGCCGAATACGGGGTGTTGCTTGACATGGTAGGCGCTAAAAATGCTAAGTTCAGCCGCGAGCAATTGTCGCGCGACAGCGCCCGCCCGGCCCTCGACAAAGTGTGGAACACCGCCGCCCGCCTCGGCTACAGCGACCAGTTCCTGTTCCGCGACATGGGCGGCATCACCGACGACCACGTGTACACCAACCAGGCTGGCGTCCCCACCATCGACATCATCGACACCCTACCCAACAGCACCGACGAGATATTTCCTGCTTACCACCACGCCATCACCGACAACCTGAGCATCATCGACCGCAAAACGCTAAAAGCCGTGGGCCAAACCATGACGCAGGCGCTGTACGTGGAGTAGAGGCTTGTGAACTGACAGCCGATAGCTGTTGGCTGCTAGCTTTTTGCGCGAATTTCTTGAGTCAAATGAAAGCGCCAAAAGCGTCAACTACGAAATGATTCGTAAATTCTACGAATCATTTCGTATTAAATCTTTTTTGATGCTTACTTAATTCACCTGCAATCAGTTAACAATGCCTCTTCCCCTACCGTAAGGCACATGGTTTGGCCTACCACCACGGCAGCATTGCTCGCTTCGTGGCCGATGGGGAAGCCGAAGCCCACCGGAAAATCGTAGCGGCGGGTGTAATGGTCGATGATTTCATACGCCTCGCTGCCGAAGGGCACGACGTTGTCGCGCATCGCCGAAAAGTGGCCTACGGCCAGCCCCGCCAACCCCGCTAGCTGCCCGCTGCGGTGCAGGTGCAGCAACATTCTATCGAGGTGGTAGCGGTACTCGTCCAGGTCTTCCAGAAATAGGATGCGGCCCCGAAAGCTCACCTGGGAAGCCGTGCCAGTGAGGGTGTGCAGCAGGCTGAGGTTGCCGCCCACCAGCTCGCCAGTGGCCGTGCCGGGGCGGTTGAGCGGGTGCGGCGGGGCCAGCAGCGGCACGGCGGGCTCGCCGAAAAGGGCGGCCCGCAGCGTGTGCAGGGCCATTTCGCCGCCCGGCTGCCCAAACAGCACCGGCATTACGCCGTGGATGCTGGCGCAGCCCAGGCGCAGCAAGTGGCAGTGCAGCACGGTGATGTCAGAAAAGCCGGCAACCCACTTGGGGTGTTGCTGAAAGGTGCTAAAATCGAGGTCATCGACGAAGCGGGCGGTGCCGTAGCCACCCCTGGCGCAGAGAATGGCGGCAATGCCGGGGTCGTCGAGCTGGCGCTGGAAATCGCGGCGGCGCAGGTCGTCGGAACCGGCAAACTGGTGACTTTCGGCGTTGATGCTGGCGCCCAGCACTACTTCCAGGCCCCAGGCGGCCAGGGTGTCCAGGGCCGGGGCTAGCTCGGCAACGGTGATTTTGCGGGCCGTGCCCACGAGGGCAACACGCTGGCCGGGGCGCAGTGGGGGCGGAAGTTGAGTGGGCATAGCGGGCAGGTAAGCAACTGCAAAGTACGGGATTCGTACATTTCGGCTGAAATGGCGGGCCACGGCCGGGGTTTTTAACTGCTGTGCGGCCGGGCGGTTTCACGTAGGAAACCAATAGTGCCACCCCGCGGGTTGAAAACCCGCGATACACTTCTTTACTCCCTTTTTAAAAAGCTCATTTATGTCAAAATTTTTCTTCGCGCTGCTTATGCTGCTGGCCCTGGCCCGCACGGCCGCTGCCCAAATTGACACCACCCGTGGCCGCTACTACCGGCCACTTTTTCCGAACGTAACCGTGGCGAGCGGCGTCAATTATGGGTCGGCCACCACCTCGGCCGGCACCGTGCAGCAGTTGGTGATGGACATTTACCAGCCCGCCGGCGACACTGTGCAGCGGCGGCCGCTCATCATTTTTGCCCACCAGGGCGGGTTTGTGAACGGCTCGCGCACCGAAGCGTACATGGTGGCCGTTTGCACCCGCTTTGCCAAGCTGGGCTACGTCACGGCCAGCATCGACTACCGACTGATTGACCCCATCACCATTTTTACCAACTTCGACACCGTTACCATTGCCAAAGGTGCCCTGCGCGGGGGCCAGGACATGAAAGCGGCGGTGCGCTTTTTCCGGCGCGATGCGGCCACTGCCCGCACGTATAAAGTGCATCCGCAATACATTATTGTGGGCGGGGCCTCAGCCGGGGCGTTCATGGCTCTCCAAACTGCCTACCTCGACAAGCTGAGTGAAATACCGGCCTACGTAGGCGCTGCGGCCCTAGGCGGTGTGGAAGGCACCAGCGGCAGCCCCGGCTACAGCAGCCGCCCGCTGGCCGCCCTCAACCTGAGCGGCGCCACCGAAAGTCCGGCCCTCATCGAACCCAACGACCCGCCCCTGTGCAGCCTCCACGGCACTGCCGATGCCACCGTGCCCTACACCAAGGGCCGCATTGGCAGCAACTTACCGCCCAAGTACGTGTATGGGAGCGCCTTGCTGCACCCGCGCACCACGCAGCTGGGCATCCGCAACGTGCTAAAAACCTTCGTCAACGTAGGTCACATTCCGCAGTACGGCACCACGGCCAACGCCGCCGCCTACGCCGATACTACCTTCCGGGTGGTGCGCGATTTTTTGCGGCCGGCCCTGGCCCAGCCTGGTACCGTGCTGGCTACCAGTGCTGCCCGCAGCCGCCCGGCCCTGGCCCAAGCCTACCCTGTACCCGCCGAAGAGGCCGTACACCTCGTCGTTCCCGAAGCCTGGGCGAACCGCCTCGAAGCCCAGCTGCTCGACCAAGCCGGCCGCGTGGTACGCCTCGTACGCCCCAGCTCGGCCAGCCTCGACGTGCTGCGCGGCTCGCTGAAGGCGGGCATCTACTCGCTGCAATTTCCGGGGCAAGTATCAGTGCGGATTGAGTTTAAGTAAAGCGGGTGAAATAATCGCGCAAGAGAAGACACACATCATTTGCTGCGCACGTTGTTGACGGCTGTTGCGCGGGGCAGGCGGTTAAACGCCCCTCCCACATTTTTCGCAATGCATTGTTCACAAAAAAATCCCGGCCATTGGCCGGGATTTTTTCTTTTTGCAGAAGTCAGTTAATTGCTACTCCTTCACCACCTTTTGCTGGCGGAGCACCCCGTTTACCCGCAGGGTGAGGACGTACACGCCCGGCGGCAGGGCGGCCAGTTCGGGCAGGGCCACGGTGCTGGGGCCGGCGGGCAGGTGCAGCTCGCGGGCCAGCAGGGCGCGGCCCGCCAAATCCGTGAGGTGCAAGGTGGCGGCGGCGGCGGCAGGCAGCTCGATGCGGGCCTCCAACTCGGCCTGCCGGAAGGGGTTGGGCAGCGCTTGCAGCGTCATGGGCACCCCGTCTTTATCGAGGCGCACCACCTGAATGCGGCTGAAGCTCGTCAGGCCGTCGGCATCCACCTGCCGCAGGCGGTAGTAGCGTAAGTCGCCGGTGGTGGGCACGTTGCGCTCGGTGAGGGCGTAGCGGCGGGGGGCGGTGCTGGTACCGGCAGCGGCCACGCGGCCTACTTCGGCAAAGCCCTCGCGGGGCGAGGCCGAGGCTTCGACCACAAACCAGGCGCTGTTGCGCTCGGTAGCCGTAGCCCAAGCCGTGAGCACGTTGCGGCCCTGACGGGTGGCGCTAAACTGCGTCAGCTCGACGGGCAGGGGGCGGCCGCCGCCGTTCACGTAAAACTCCGAGAAGTGGTCGGTTATCGTGGCCTGAGCCACGAAGTACGGCGGGTCTACGTGGTTCGTGACCTGGGGCACGAGCAGGCGGGTTTGCGAGCCGGTCGTCACGTTGTTGGCCAGGTCGCAATCTTCGTTCAGGCCACTGTACTGGGTGAGACGCAGGCTGCTGAGGCTGGGCACGTTGGTGGGGTCGTCGGTTTGGAGCTTGCTGAACTCAGTGCTGAGGCCGTAGAAGCGCACCTGCACCGAGTTGCCGGTACCGAGCGGGTTCTGGGCGATGATGTGCCAGTTGCGGTCGAGGTACTTGGTGCCGCGGGCGTCCTGCCGGGTGGGGCCGGTCAGCACCGAAAACTCGACCTGTACATTACCCAAAGCGTGGCCCTGGTCGTTGATTGCGGCCACGGTTTTGCCGTTCAGCTTCAGGCGCTGCCAGAGGCCGCTGCCGGTACTTTGCACGGCATCGGAAATAAGGCACTGGTTTTTAACGATGTTGTACACGGCGATGGCCGTGTCCTCAATCACCGTGAACGTGTCGCCCACCAGCTTGAGCTTCTCGCGGTTGTCGGTGTTATCGGTGGCCAGGGTGAAGAAATCGTAGCGCGAGCCGGGCTGGCCCAGAAAGGCGTAGCTGGTCGTGCTGATGTCCTGCGCCACCCGGATGAAGGGGCCGCCGTCTTCGGCCGCAAACACCTCGTAGCTGCGCAAGCCAGCGCCGCCGGTGTCGTCGGAACCCGTCCAGGTCAGGTTCACGGTGTGGTTGATTTGCGACGGGGCCAGGGTGTTCACGTGCGAAATCGGGGCAGCGGCATCCACCACATTGCCCCAGCGGTTGGTTTTCAACGGCGTGTTGCTGTCAAACACAATGCTGGCCTGGGCCACGAGCGAGTCGCCGGTGAGGGCCGAGCCGCCGGGCTGAATGGTATAGTTCACGAAGCCGTGGCCGTTGCCGAGGGTGTCGGAAATGGCCAGGAAGCCAATGAGCGGGTCGGTGGGGGGCAGGCCTGTGGCGCGGTCGATGGTCTGAAAATCCCAGAAGGCCAAGCGGCTCGACACATCCACGCCGGCCACCACGCGCACGTTGTAGGGCAATGCGGGCAGGCTGATAATCTGCGAGTACGTGCTGGCGTTGACGGGCATCGCGTAGGTAGTGCCGTTGAAGCCGAAGTCGCCGAGGCGGAAGGTTTGCAGGTTGGTGGTCACATCGAGCGGCACGC
>JANXUO010000254.1 GCA_025356245.1 Hymenobacter sp. | reverse complement strand
TGGTGTTGGGGCGCAAGGTGGTGGCGCGGGTGCTGAACTGCCCGGCGGGCACGGCCGCTACCAGCGGGGCCGTAGTGCCGCCCAGCGGTTGCCACACTACCTCGTAGGCCGTGGCCCCCGGCGTGGCGGCCCAGGTGGCGGTGGCTGCCGTGCCCGTCACTTGGCTGATGAGTAAGCCGGTGGGCGCGGGGCAGGCCGGGGCAGGGGCGCAGGTCACGGTCAGCTCAAACTGCCCATCGTGCTGGCTGGGCAGCACCCGGCCAGCGTCGGCCACCAGCAGGTAGTAGTCCTGCCCGGCCACGGTGGCGATGGTTAGGTTGGGCATGTCGCCTACGGGGCAGGCCGTGCCGTCGTCGTTGCTGCTCACGCACTGCCAATTGCCGCAGGTGCCGGTATAGGCCAGCAGTTGCAGGTCGGGGTTGCCGGTGGGGGGGGCACAGAGCGTAATGGTGGCATCCTGACCGTTGCCGGGCAGGCGATACCACACGCCCGGCCCCAGCGGGCCGGGACCGGCGCAGGTAGCGGTGGGCTCGCCGGTGGCAGTGGCCCCGGTGATGATGCCGGGCAGGGGGCCGTCGCCGCACTGCACCAGCAGGGCGTTGGCGCACAAATCGTTGGCCGGGGGCCCGGTAGTGTGGAAGCGTACCGTGGCGGGCTCGCTGAGGCCGCCCGGCCCGCAGTCGGCCCGCAGCAGGGCAGTATAGTAGGTGCCCGGTTGCAGGCCCACGAGGGCCAGCGGGCTGCCCGCCCCGGTAAGCGTCAGGGTGGGCGCGGCGCTGCCCTGGGGCGTGAGCGCCACGGTGTAGCCCGCCGTGGCGGCGGGCACGCTGCCAGCAAAGTTCAGGCTGGCCGTGGTGTTGGCGATGGCGCTTACCGCCAGCTGCGTGGGCACCCCGCAGGTAGGCGGCTCGGTGATGCAGATGGTGAAGGGGGCGAGGATGTAGGGCTGCCCGCCAATGTCGCCCACCCGCACGTAATACGTGGTGGCAGGCGTAAGCCGAATCAAGTCGAGGAACGGCGCGGCAACGCCCCGCGCACCCGCCGTACAGCCCAGTTGGGCGAATGGCCCGGTGGGACCCGGAGCCGAAAAGGCCCGCACCTGTTGCGCCCCGTCCCCGGCTACGTTGATGCGCACGGCCGTGCTGGCCGGCCCTGTAGCGGGCGTGACAAATTTGTACCAGACATCATAGGGCGTGGTGGTACCGCAGCCCGTCAGCCCCGTGTAAGTGAGCGAGACGGACCCTGCCGCGTTGTTGTTGGAGCCGGGCACGGGCTGGCAAGTGGCCGTAATGGGCAGAAGTTGCGCGTCGGCCACGGCGTCGTTGGTGGGCCGGGTGCGCAGCACGAATGGCACGGCCGTGCCCACGCCCCCGGCGGTGCAGTTTGCTTGCAGCGTGGCCGCGTAGGTGGTGGCCGGGGTCAGGTTGGTCAGCGTCACGGGCGAAGCCGTGGGGCGCACGGGATAGACTTGCGTGGGGCCGCCGGGCGGGGTGAGCGTCACGGTGTAGTCAGTCGCGCCGTTGCCGGGCTGAAAAAGGACCCGAGCCGTGGTGGCCGTGTAGCTGGTGGCCGTGGACCGGTCCGCCACCACGCCCGTGGGGTCGCCGCACGCCGGTGGTACGGTGGAACACAGCGTAATGGGGCCGGTGGCAGAACGTGCGTTACTGTTGGACACCATTAGGTAGTACGTGGTGCTGGGCTGCAACGGGGCCAGCACGAACGGTGGGACGGTGCGGCCGGTGCTGCCGTCGGACACGCAGTAGATGAGCGTGAAGGGCCCCGCCGCGCCGTTGGCCGAGCGGAACACGCGCAGCCGGTTGGCGGTGGCCCCGGTCACGGCAATCTGCATGCCGGTGCTGGCAGGGCCGCTGGCGGCCGTCGTGACCGTGAACCACACGTCGGCGTCGGCCCGGTTACCCGAGAAGCCGTTGCAGTCCAGAAACGGGTCGTAGCCATTGCCCACGGTGCGGGTAGCCCCGACTAGGCTGCTGGCCACGGGCTGGCAGGTGGCGGTGGTGGGCAGGGGCACGGCATCCACCGGCTCGTCGTTGAGCACGGTGGTGCGGAAGCGCCCCGGCGAGTTGCTGGCGGGCGAGGTGCCGGCCGCCCCGCCGCACTGCTGGGTCACGTAAAACTCGTAATTAGTGGTGGGGGTCAGGCCCGTGATAACGGTGCTGGTGCCTGCCACGGAGCGGCTGCCCAGCCCGCCACTGGCGGGGTTAAAGCCAGCGGGTCCCCACACCACATCGTAAGGGCCGGGGTTGGGAGCCAGCGCCCGCCAGCGCAGCACGGCCTGGGTGCCGGCCGGGGTAGCCACCAGGCTAAAGGGCTGCCCACAGGGCAACGGCGCGGGTGGCGTAAAGGTGTAAGTCAGGCCGACGGCGGGGCTGCTGCCGGGGCCGACGGTGAGCCCGGCGGTGCTGGTGAGGCTGGCCGTGCTGGCGGCCCAGGTGCCGGTGCGGGCCTGAAAATCATTGAGGGAGCTGCCGCGCAGGCCCACCTGCACCGGCAACGCCACGTCGGACTGGCAGCCGCCGTAAGCAAACTGCACCGCGTGGCTGGTTTCGCTGAGCCGGAGCTGGAAGTTGAGTACGCCCGCCCCGTTGTTCCAATGCCGCATGTTTTTCCACTGCACCACGAACACCCGGTTGGGGGCCGTACCCAGCGTCTGGTAGCGGATTTCGCCTGGCCCGCCCACGAAGGCTACCGCGTTGCCCCAGATTTGCCCGCCCAGGGGCGAGAGCACAGCCTCGTACTCGGTGTCCAGCGGTTCGGAGAGCGGGGTGAATACCTGGTAGGGAATGCCGGTCGGGCTCAGGTCGTAGTACGAGTGCGGAACGGCACCGCCCAAGGTGAAGTAGCCACTGCTGGCAATGCAGGCACTGGTGTAGACGGTGCCGTTGAGCTGAAAGGGAAACGGGATGGCGTTGGTGGGCAGGATGTACACCGTGCCGTAGAGCGTGCCAGTGCCCGGCGGCTGCCCTGGCACGGCCGTATCCACAATGGTGCCCCCGGTGATGGGTACGTAGGGCGCGGTGCCCGGCGCAAAGGCGTAGCTGGCCACCTGCGCCCCGGCGGGCGCGGCCCCTAGGGCCAGCAGCCACAGGCTGGCCAAAAAGCGGCCCAGCATGGGAAAGTTGTAGTTGTTTTTCATGACCCGAATTAATTGAGGTGAAGCAGGAAGAAAGCAAACGGAAAAAGCCGTCCGGCGGCACTACGTCCCCGAACGGCCCTTGTCCCGTATTATTTCCGCTCCACGGCCACCGTGGCCGTGCGCTCGCTGGTGCTGGCCCGTACCGTTAAAAGAGAGCAAGCTCAGCCCTTCGAGTAAAATACGTTTCATGTGGTGGTTGAAAAAGTGTAAAAAATGAGAACGACCTTTCGCGAAAGTGTCGGCAATGTAGGGAGCAATTTTGAAAGGACAGCGTGTTTCAACGACTTTTCTCCGTCTCATTTTGCAACGGCTACCGACAGGGGCTGAATAACTTGCGCAGGGGTTCGGAAACCCATGTTTTAGAGTTCGGTGCGTAAGGTTGCGCTGGCGGCGGGTTCCACGGAGCCGGGCCGTGCTGCTGTTGCCGCAAGCCGGGCAGCGGTCCAAGGGTCGGGCGAAACTGTCTGGGTGCTTGGCTATGCTGTGCTTGGTTTCGTTTCGCCCCACCACCCACCTACGCCTCAGCGCCGGCCCACGCGCCACTCCACGCTCAACTCGAAATAAGGAACAAGCCGACGGGTTTCAACGGCCAGGTCGGCGGCGGTGTAGCTGCTGCCGCTGGCGGTGCTGCCGGTGCCGGAGGTGTAAGTCGAGAACGTGCGCAGCGATTGCAGCCAGAGGCTGGCCACCACGTTGAGGCCGGCCGTGGCGCGGCGCTCGGCGGCCAGCTCGGGGCCTTGCTGGCGGGTGATGGCGTGCAGGAAGATGAGCTGGCTGCTGGGGCCGGGCGTGCCGGGCGCGGGCAGCAGCAGGGCGCGGCCGTAGTTGCGCTGTTCCAGCAGGCGGTAGCCCAGGCGCAGGCTGCTGCGGCCGTGGGGGCCGGCCCAGCTGCGGCGCAGCCCGGCCGTGAGGTCGTGGGTGAGGCTGGTGTCGAGGGGGCTTTCGCGGAAGGCGGGCCACACCAGCTGGCCGATGCGGTTTTCGCGGCGGCTGTAGTCGGCTTGCAGGGCCAGGGCGGGCGTGAGCTGGAAGCCCAGGCTCTGGGTGGTTTCGAGCACGCGGCTGGCGCGGTTGCGGGCCTGCTCGGTGCTGCGGTCGCGCACCTGGTAGCTCACCCACAAATGAAACTGCGAGCGCAGGCTGAGGCGGCCCACGGCCCAGGTGAAGCCCGGCTCGTAGTGCAGCAGGCGGTCGGCGTAGTTCTCGGCGCTTTGCGCGGCCCGGATGAACACCGTTTGGCGGTACTCGGCGGCCACGCCCAGGGTGGTGCGGAAGGCCCCGGCCCAGCGGCCGGTCCAGGTGAGGCGCAGCAGGTGCTGGGCCTCGTCGCGGGTTTGCTGGTTGTCGCGGCTGGGGGCGTCCACGCGCAGCAGCTGGGCGGTGCCGAGCAGGGCCAGGGCGTGGCGGGGGGCGGGCAGCCAGGTGAGGTCGGCCTGGTAGCGGGTGGTTTGCTCGGTTACGTCCTTGGCCTGCTCGCGGGCCAGGGCAGTGGCCAGGCGGGCGGGGCCGAAGTTGCGCGAGTTGTCCAGGTAATAGGCCCGGTTGCGCTCGTGGTAGCTGAAAAGGAAGCCCGCTTGCAAAGTAGGCCGCGCCAGGCGCAGCTCCTGGCGGGTGTCGTACTCCTGCTGGCGGTAGCCCACGTCCTGCAAGGTGTCGGCCCCGGCCACGAGGCGGCGGTAGCCGAAGGAGCGCACCGGTAGCAGCACGCTGTTGTCGGAGCGCAGCGTGGCAAAGGGCGTGATGCGGTAGCTACCGCCCAACTGCCCGGCCACGGTGTCGGACTGAATGCGTTGCACCGAGCCGCCGAGGTAGTCTTCGGCCCGGTTCTGCCGGTAGCCGGCGCGGGCCTGCACCAGCAGCGCCGCGTTGGGCAAAAAGGCCTGCTCGCCGCTGGCTTCGGCCACCAGCCGCTGCACGGTGCGCTCGGCCAGGCGGGCGCGGGTGCCCAGCAGGCGCAGGGCCAGCGGGGCCAGTTGGGCGTTGCGGCGGAACAGCAGCGCCAGGGCGTCGAAGCCGTAGGCGAAGCCGGCGTCGCGGCGGCCGTTGCGGGCGTCGGTGGCCAGGCCCGCCAGCCCCACCACGCGCAGCACCGAGAGCGAGTCGCGGGGGCGCAGGGGGCGCTGGTAGCCCAGGCGGCCCAGCCAGAGGCCGGTGCGGGTGGCGTTGGCGCGGCTTTGGTCGTAGTGCAGCTGCTGGCCCAGCTGCCAGCGGCCGTCGGGCGTGAGGGCGTACACGTAGGCCAGGTCGGCGGCGTAGTCTTCGCGCACAAAGGGCGGGGTGCCGCGGTCGTCGTAAATCCACTCCGAGCCCAGGCGGTAGCGCAGCTGCTGGCGCGGGCCCAGCACCAGGTGCCCGCGCGCCCCGCTGCTCTGCACAAAGGTGTTGAGGCCCACGCGCCGGGCGCGGGCCAGCAGCAGCAGCGCCGTGTCGGGCTGGCCGGCGGGGCGTGGGGCGGCGGCGAAGCGCGTGGCGCCCACTACCAGCTGGGCGCGGGCGGGCAGGGCCAGGAAGAGAAAAGTCAGGACGAGGGCCGCGAGGCAGGCGCTTCGCGGTACTTGTTCTGTGCGCAGCGGAAGGACCGGAAAATTCACCTCACAGCGGCCCGTTTGCACCCGAACGCGGCACCGCAGCCGGAAGGTACAACCGGGCCGGGCCGGGCAAAGCAATTATTTATGGCTAGGTTCGCAATGCGAAAGGGCCGCCCGGCGTTGGGGCCGCCCCGCTTCG
>JANXUO010000234.1 GCA_025356245.1 Hymenobacter sp. | reverse complement strand
CTGCTGGCAAGCGGTGTGGCTTTCGGCCTCAAGAAATTACGGCGGCCCCGTCAAAAATCCGCCTAACTCTTGTATCTTTATAATCAAAAATTTTCAATAGCTCAAAATGTTCTGGTTGTTGCCGGAGCATTTTGCTATTGATTTTGCTCCAATTTACCCACTACGCTCATGAAAAACACCTTCTCCAACGCTGTGATTTTTGGCTTGCTGCTGGCTCCCGGATTTGTGCCGGGGCTGCAAACGGCACAGGCCCAAACCCGTAAGCCTGCCCTGCGGACAGTGGCGGCCCCGCGTTCGGCTGCGGTTTCTGCCAAAGTTCCTGCCAGCGCCCGCCGGGCAGTGGCCCCGGCCCCGGCTCCGTCAGCAGCTTCTGCCTCCACGGCCACGGCCAGCAGCCCCGCTGCCAGCAACGCCGCCGAAACTTTTTCCGTGGGTACCAACGCCGTAAATCTGGGCGTGGGCGTGGGCAGCCGTTACGGCTACGGCGCTGGCTACTCGGGCGGCAACTCCTCGGTGTCGCCGGCCTTCAGTGTCAGCTACGAGCGCGGCATCGTGGCCTTGGGGCCCGGCGTGGTGGGCGTTGGCGGCATCGTGGGTTACCAGGGGGCTAACTACGACTACGGTTCTGGCTCTGGCAAATGGAGCTACAGCGACGTAATTGTGATGCTGCGCGGCTCGTTTCATTACCCCTTAGCCGATAACCTCGACACTTACGCTGGCCTGGGGATAGGCATTCGCCGCTTGAGCTCCTCTTACTCCGGCCCCGTCAATCCGTATTACAACCTCGACGCCAGCGCCTCGGCTACCGCTGCCACGTCGGGCCTGTTTGTGGGGGCTCGGTACTACTTCAGTTCCAGCATCGGCGCGTTTGCCGAGTTGGGCTACGACCAAACGTACCTCAAAGTAGGGCTGGCGGCCAAGCTTTGAACCAACAAGCAGCTGAGGCAGTGTTGCGGGCGGGTGTTGGAGGGGCAAGCCAAGGCGTTTATTGTTGATGAAAAGCTGTTTAGCGGACTTGGCATTTCGGTTTCGGCCAGATGACCGGGTGGCTTTGGCTCGCAATTCTCAACCGAACAAATTTTCAAAAAATTCAGGTTAGTTTTCCGGAGTAATTAACCAACCCGGAGCAGTTAACCAACTTATCTCTAATTGTTTTGCTGATGCGCCACCGTTCCATTGCCGTACTGGCTGCCGTGTTGTCCCTCGTGGGCTGCGAGCAGGCCCGCGAAGCCAAAAATGCCTACACCGTAGTCACTCACGCCGCCGCCGCATCCAAGCAAATGGGCGCGGCCCTCGAAGACGCTCAAACCCGGCAGGCCGAGCGCGTGAAAAACGGCGACACGCTGGCCCTGCCTTACAAAGAGTTACAAAAATACCTGCCCGAAACCGTGACTGGCTTCGACACTGCCGACGCGCCCGCCGGCCAAACCATGCAAATGCCCGGAATGCACTATTCACAGGCCACCCGCACTTACCATCAGGGCGATAAGCAGAACCTCACCGTCACGCTCGTCGATTACAACGGGGCCGCTGCCCTCTTCTCGGCCGCCTCCGGTCTCATGGCCCTGGGCATGGAAATGGAAGATGAAAATCAGCGCATGAACAGCGCCGACCTCGGCCAAAAAGGGCTCAAAGCCCTCGAAACCTACGGCAAAAAAGACCGCAAAGCCACCATCGTTGTGGCCGTAAACGACCGTTTCATCGCCACCGTTGAGGCCACCGACCAACCCGATACCGAGGCCGTAAAAGCCGTCGCCAAATCGTTGAGCTACGACGAGTTGCTGAAAAAATAACCTGACCACAACCGACCAAAAAAAGGGCGCTTTGCGAATCATTCGCAAAGCGCCCTTTCTGTTTTACCCCGCAGCTTTACAGCGTCCGCTTGATTTCCTTTTCCTCGAAGCCCTCAATGTTGTCGCCTTCTTCGAGCGCGTTGAAGCCTTTGATGGAAATGCCGCACTCAAAGCCCGTGCGCACTTCGCTCACGTCGTCTTTGTAGCGTTTCAGGTCCTGAATTTCGCCGGTGTGCAGCACGATGCCGTTGCGCACCACCCGCACCTTGGTTTTGCGGGTGAAGGTGCCTTCCGTCACCATACAGCCGGCAATGGTGCCTACTTTGGTGATGTTGAATACAATACGTACCTCGGCATTAGCCACAATGACTTCCTGCACCGTCGGGGCCAGCATCCCTTCCATCGCGTCTTTTACCTCGTTGATGGCGTTGTAGATGATGCTGTACAGACGGATGTCAATCTGCTCATTCTCAGCCAGCTTACGGGCGCTCTGCGAAGGCCGCACCTGGAAGCCAATGATGATGGCATCCGAGGCCGAAGCCAGCAGTACGTCGCTTTCCGAGATGGCACCCACGCCTTTCGAGAGGATGTTCACCTTCACTTCCGGCGTGCTTAGCTTCAGCAGCGAGTCCGACAGGGCTTCCACCGAGCCGTCCACGTCGCCCTTCACCAGGATGTTGAGCTCCTTGAACGAGCCAATGGCCAGGCGGCGCCCAATCTCATCCAGCGTGATGTGCTTTTTGGTGCGAATGGTTTGTTCGCGCGCTAGTTGCAGGCGTTGGGTGGCAATTTCGCGGGCCTCGCGCTCCGTCTCCATCACCTGAATGCGGTCGCCAGCCTGCGGGGCACCCGTCAGGCCCAGTACCTGCACGGGTGTGGCGGGCGGGGCCGTTTTCATTTTCTTGCCGCGATGGTCGGTCATGGCCTTCACGCGGCCGAAGTGCGGCCCGGCCAGAATGACATCGCCCACGCTCAGGGTGCCGGTTTGCACCAGTACGGTGGTCACGTAGCCCCGGCCCTTGTCGAGTGAGGCTTCGATGACGGTGCCGATGGCGTTGCGGTCGGGGTTAGCCTTGAGGTCGAGCAATTCGGCCTCCAGCAACACTTTTTCCAGCAATTCCTCAATGCCCATGCCCGACTTGGCCGAAACCTCCTGGCTCTGGTACTTACCGCCCCACTCTTCCACCAGAATGTTGATTTGCGAAAGCTCCTCCCGGATTTTCTCCGGGTTCGAGCTGGGCTTATCCATCTTGTTGAGGGCAATGATAATCGGCACCCCCGCCGCTTGCGCGTGGTTGATGGCCTCCTTCGTTTGGGGCATCACCGAGTCGTCGGCTGCCACCACGATGATGGCAATGTCCGTCACCTTGGCACCCCGCGCCCGCATGGCCGTAAAGGCTTCGTGACCCGGCGTATCCAGAAACGTAATGGCCTGGCCCGATTTGGTCCGCAC
>JANXUO010000213.1 GCA_025356245.1 Hymenobacter sp. | reverse complement strand
GGATGAGGGGGGCCACGTCCACGCCCAGGGCGCGGTGCAGGCGGCGCAGCACGGCGGCGCGGGTGTTGGCGGCCAAGGCCGGCCAGTCCTGGCCCTGGTCGTGGGGCACGTTCACCATCACAAACCAGTTTTCGTGGCCGGGCGGGGCATCGGCGGGCGTTTTTTTGGCGGTGATGTTGACGTACACCGTTACGTCGTCGGCCACGGTTTGCTGCTGAAAAATAGCGTCGAACTCGGCCTTGTAATCAGCCGAGAAAAAGATGTTGTGCAAGTCTAGCTCGGGAAATTCGCGGGCAATGCCCCAGTAAAAAATCAGGGCCGACGATGAGCGGGGCTGGCCCAGCGTGCGCTCAGGGGCTGGCTCGTGGGGCAGCAGGTGGCGGTAGGTGGGCACCACGTCCATGTTGCTCACCACCCGGCCAAAGGCGTAGCTTCCGTGCTCGGTACGCAAGCCGGTGACGCAACCGCTAACAGTCATGATTTCGTGCACCGGCTCTGCAAACCGGAATTGCACCCCCAGCTCCTCCGCCAGCCGGTGCAGGCCCTGGGCGATGGCGTAGATGCCGCCCTCGGGGTAATACGCACCCAGCCCGTGCTCCAGGTGCGGAATGAGGCTGAGCGTGGCCGGCGCCTGGTACGGGTCGGAGCCGTTGTAGGTGGCGTAGCGGTCGAAGAGCTGCACCAGGCGCGGGTCGGCCCCAAAGGCTTTGGTGTGGCGGGCGTGCATGGTGCTGCCCAAACCCAACCCTGGCAAGGCCGCCACGGCTTTGAGTGTTTCGCGCGAGAAATACGAGCTGACCTTGTGCAGCGATTTTCGCAGAAAAGTGCCCTCAGTAGCCGCGTACGCCGCCCCGCTCCGGGCCAGAAACTGCGTTACCGCCGCCGCCGGGGTGTCGAGTTTTTGCGCCACCTCAGCGGCAAAGCGGGCTTCGTCGGCCCAGGCGGTGAGGCGGGTACCATCGGCGAAAAAGTATTGGGTAATGGGGTCGAGACGCTCATAGCGCAGGTAGTCGGCCGGGTTGCGGCCAGCGGCCCGAAACACGTCATCGGCCAGCGCGGGCAGCGTAAACAACGACGGCCCGGCATCGAACCGATACCCGCCCGGCAGCTCAAACTGCTGCATTTTGCCCCCAAACGTGCCGCTGGCCTCAAACACCGTAACGGGGTGCCCAGCAGCAGCCAGCCGCACCGCCGCCGCCAGCCCCGCCACGCCCGCCCCAATAATGGCGATGCTGTTGTCTTTGCTGTTTTGTTTCACGCTAAAAAACCTGGTAAAGAAGTTTGCCGCACTAGCAACAAAAAAGGCCGCTACTGGAGCGGCCTTTTTCAAAAAAAATCAATTCAGTTCGTTCAAATTCGTTCGAATCTGCGGTTTTACTTATTGCTACCCGCGTTAATCATCGCGCAGCGGAAGCCGATGGTAGCCGTGGCCGAGTCCTGGGCCAGGAAGCGACGGGTGCCGGGCGAGAGCCAGTAGGCCACGTCGCGCCACGAGCCGCCTTTGTACACGCGCACGTTGTCGTCAATCAGCGACTGGTAGCCGCCTTTGCCGCCCACGGGGCTTTTATCATAGCCCGAGGCGGGGTCAAGCACACCGTTGCGGCGGTAGGGGTTCAGGTCTTCCACGTCCTGGTACGAGAGGGGGCGGTACACGTCCTGCACCCACTCGTTCACGTTGCCAGCCATGTTGTAGAGGCCATAGTCGTTGGGCGGGTAGGCGTACACGTACTCCGTAATCATGGCCCCGTCGTTCAGACTGCCAGCAATGCCGGCGTAGTCGCCGCGGCCGCGCTTGAAGTTGGCCAGGAACTGGCCCATTTTTTTGCCGTAGGGGTTGCGGGTGGTGCGGCCATCCCAGGGGTAAATACGCTTTTCTTCCTGGTTCTCATTGCCAATTTCCTGGGTGCCGATGAGGGCCTGGGCGGCGTACTCCCACTCGGCCTCGGTGGGGAGGCGGTAGTTGGGCAACGAGTTGCCGTTTTCGAGCGACGTGCTGCTTTTGCCATCGCCCAAGGCGCCGGCAACGCCAGCGCCGCCCTCGGCAGCACCGTCGGCCGGGGCATCGCCCTTCTTGCTCTTCTTAGTTTTTTTGCTGCCCTTGTCGCTACTGCCTTTGGTGGCCAGGTTTTCGTTCACCTTGGCAGTACGCCAGGTGCAGTAGTCGTTGGCCTGCAACCAGTTCACACCCACCACCGGGAAGTAGCGGAAGCCGGGGTAGCGCAGGTAGTACGTCACGTAGGGGTCGTTAAACGACAGGTCGCGGGCCCACACCATGGTGTCGGGCAAGGCGGCTTTGTAGGCTTCCTCGGTCGAGTCCTGCTTGATGAAGTGAAGGTATTCGAGCCAGTGAATGTTGGCCACTTCGGCCTCATCCATGTAAAACGAGGCAATGGTGACGGTGCGCTCGATGTTGTCGTGCGTCATCGTTACGTCCTCCTCCTGCGAGCCGAGTACAGTGCGGCCGCCTTCAATGAATACGAGACCAGGGCCTTCGGGCGGGCGCTTGAAGTTGGCCACCGACATCCCTTTCTCGGTGTTGTACTCCACACCAGTCGTCATCGACGACTTGCCGGGGTCGGAGGCGGTGGGGTGGTCGCCTTTGTTACACGCCGATAGGGTGCCGAGGCCCAGCACGACCAGCGGCAGATAATGGGTTAATTTCATAATGAAGCTAAAAAGCAGTGCTTAGGGCCAGTAGAAGAAAAGGGGGGGCTTGGGCAATTTGGATGCAATAATACGAAAAATTAAAAGGCCGGGCAAGGGGCCAGGGGGTAATCACGTCGTTTCAGGCGACGAAACGCGTTTTCCAGCTTGTCAAAGGCCCTAATTCCCAGCGTCACTTCGTGGGCTCCGCCCACTTCCGCGCTCAGCGAACTTAGCGCTACGTCGTAGCTGTAGCCCAGGCGCAGGGTGCCGGCTTGTACGCCCGCCACAATGGCCAGCGCCTGTTGCCGCTCAACGCTGCCGGCCAGGGCAATATTGCGGTACACAGCCCCCAGTGTCACGGGCGTGGCCGTCACGTAAAGCCCCGTCTCCCAGCGTTGCGAGCCGCCTTGCTGGGTGAAGCCCGCCACCGGCGTGAAGCTCAGCTCATTGGTGGCTTTGCCAGGGCCGGGCTTGTTGGCAAAAATTTTGTAGCCGCCGCTGATGCTCAGGAGCAAGGGCAGGCTGGTTTTAGGCTTTTGAAACGCTAGGTTGGGCTGGTTGAGGTGCTGCCCGGCAACGCTGACCCAGGCGTTTTCGGTGTAGAGCACGGTGCCCAGGCCCAGGGTGAGGTAGTTGGCGGCGCGGCCGTTGAGGGCTTCGGCGGTGGGGCCGAGGGCGCTGCCATCGGCGGCGAGTTGGTCGCCGAAAATAAGGTTGCTGTAGTCGATGCTTTGGCGGCCGTAGCTGGCCCGCGCCCCGGCGGCCAGGGCCAGCTGCCGGGTAAGGCGGGTGTGGTAGCTGTAGATTCCGCCTATTTCGAGGCGGGTGTAGGCGCCGGTGCCGCTGCGGTCGTGGTTAAGGAGCAGGCCGTAGCCGTGGTGCTGGCCTGGCACGCGGGGCTTGTCGGGGCGCCAGTCGGCAGCGAGCTGCACGCTGCGAAAGCTGCCAGTGAGGGTCGGAAACTGGTTGCGGAACGTCAGGGTGGCGCTGTAATCGTCAAGCAGCCCGGCAAAGGCGGGGTTGCTGTGGAGGCGCGTGGCAAAGGGCTGGGAGAAGTACACATCCTGCGCCTGGGCGGCGGGCAGTGTGCCCAGCAACAGGCCCGCAGCCAACAGCCATCGCGCCGGGCAGCGGTACTCAAAAAATGCAACAGGAAGTGAAAAAGCCATGCGGTAGGCGAAACGTCGGGGCAGCACGTTTCGGTGCGTCCGTTGCGAAGATACTTCGGGCAACTGTGAGCAACGGGGTTGTTTTTGCCTTGAAGCATACTGCCCTGGCCCGGCACCAAACGACGACGCCCCGAAGGTACGCCAAGCCCCGGTACGGATGCCCCGAAGCGTTGCTTCGGAACATTCGTGACGGGGCCAGGCCTGTATCCCAAACTTACTCGCGCACCAGCCGCAGCGTAACCGGCCCTTCCTGCGGCCACAGGCGCAGGGCGTACACGCCCGGCGGCAGCGCCGCCGCGCCCGGCAGCGCCGCGCCCTGGGCCAGGGCGGCCACCGGCCAGCCACCGCGCCACACCACTTGCCCCACGCTGTTGAGCAGCACCCCCGCCACCGGCGGCTGCGCCCGCAGCCCCGGCACGGTGAGCGTCACGGCCGCCGCCCCGGCCCCGGCCGGGTTGGGGTGCAGCGTGGCGGCGGGCCGCCCCTGCCCCGCCCGGGCGGGCAAGGCAAACGGGTACACCGCCGTCGTGTGCGTGCAGCCCAGGTTGTTGGTCACGGTCAGGCGCACGGCCGTGGCCGGGGTGAGGGCAGCGAAGGCGTGGGGCGGCGGCGTGCGCCCGAAGTAGGGCGGGCTGCCGTCGCCAAAGTCCCAGCGCCAGAGCAGAAGTTGCGCGTATTGGGGCCCGGCCAGCGAAATGTCCGAAAAGCTGAACTGGTTGGTGCCCGCCACGGGCGTGAGCAGCGGCACGGCGTAGGGCGGCGTGCGGCACAGCGGCGGCTCGTAGAAGGCGGGCACATTGGCCAGGCTTGTGAAGAGCAGGTCGAAGGAACGGCTTTCGGTATCGACGGTGCCGACGATGAGGCGCCCCGGCCCGGCCGGCACCAGTTGGTTGCGGTCTATGAGTCCCATCGCCCTAAGCTGCGCCCACACGGGCACGGCCGGCCCGCCGGGTGCCGCCGGAGCCTGCCACACGCCTAGGTAGCTGACGGCGGTGGGGGGCGTGGTGCGGGGTACGGGCACGTAGCCGCCCACCAGCACCTGCCCAGGTTGGCGCAAGGCCCGTACGAAAGGAAAGGTAGCCCCGTGAGGCGGCAGTTGCGAAGCCACGTTGTGCCGCCATTGCAGCCGGTCGAGGCTGTCGGTCATGGCCATCAGCGCATCGGTGTAGTCGTCGCCTACCAGGGCCAACCCACCCCCTGGTGCTTCCGACACGCCGTAAAAGGTGACCGAAGCGAGAAGTACACGCGAGCGCAGCGTGTCGCCGCTCAGGTTGATGCGCTGCACCCAGGCCCCGCCGCGCCACTGCGGCGGGCCGGAGAGGGTGTTGCCCGCCAATGCGTACGAGCCGTCGGAGAGGGCCGTGATGCAGCGCAGGGTGTAGTAGGGTTGCCCGTAGGTGCGTTGCCAACGCACGGTGCCCAGCGAATCGACCCGGATGACGGTGGGCAGCGACACCGGGAAGTTGATGCTACCCAGCGGGTGCTGCGTCGTGACGACCACCAGCGCCCCGTTGTCGGGCAAGGGCAGCAGGGCAAAAGTGTTCAGTACGTCGGCCGTCGGGTAGGTGCGCAGCCACTTCACGGTGCCCAGCGAATCGGTGCGGATGAGCACATGGTCGTAAACGCCGGTGGTGGGGGACGTAACCCGCCCCCGCGAGCCGGACATGAGCAGGTCGCCGTTGCTGGCTTCGGCCACG
>JANXUO010000185.1 GCA_025356245.1 Hymenobacter sp. | reverse complement strand
CGAGGCCAGAATCACGTTCAGCCCCACCGACTTGCCCTGGCCCGTGGCCCCGGCCATGAGCAGGTGCGGCATCTTGGCCAAATCGGCCACGAACACCTCGTTGGTAATCGTGCGCCCGAAGGCCACGGGCAGGTCCATTTCGGTGCGGGCGAACTTCTCCGAGCCCAGCACCGAGCGGATGCTCACCATCTCCTTCTTCGTGTTCGGCACCTCGATGCATGGTGCCCTTGCCGGGGATGGGGGCGATGATGCGGATGCCCAAGGCGGCCAGGCTCAGGGCGATGTCGTCCTCTAGGCTCTTGATTTTGCTGATGCGGATGCCGGCCTCGGGCACGATTTCGTAGAGCGTGACCGTGGGGCCAATCGTGGCCTTGATGCTGGCGATGGTGATGCCGTAGTGGCCCAGCGTTTCGACGATGCGGTCCTTATTGGCCTCCAGCTCCTCCTTGGTTACCTGGGCTTTAGGCGTGCCGTAGTCGCGCAGCAAATCCAGCGTCGGATAAATGTAGCGCGAGAGGTCGAGCGTGGGGTCGTAGTTCACGTCCGGCATCGCGTCGGCGTCCTCGTCCTCGTCGGCCACGGCCGCGATGGCGGCCCCGGCGTTAGGGTCGAGGTCGTCGCGGTGCGGAATGGTGATTTCCAGGTTGGTGTTGGCGGGCTGCGGCTTGAGCGCGGGCGTCTTTACGTCATCGGCCAGGTCGGCGAGCGAGAGCGGCGTCGGGATGGTCGAAAGTGGCAATGCAGTAGCAGCAGCCTCTGCTTCGGGCTCGCTATCAGGCAGCTCGAACGTGAAGCTTGGGCCGGTAACCACTTTGGCAGCAGCCGCGGCGAGGGGCAACGCAGCAGCAGCGGCCGTAGCGCCACCCATGCCAGCACTTGCTACGGCACCGGCGGTAGCGGTGGTGCCAGCAGCAGTAGCGGCGGCAATTAAGCCCCCGGCGGCCACAGTGGCCCCATTACCCGCGCTGGCGTTGCCACCGCCCGCAGGCAGCACCTCGCCCGTAGCGGGGTCGAATTCAAGCGCCTCTGTGGGATTTGCTACTTCGAAGGCCGGACCAGATTTTGCCCCGGCATTTGCCTCCCCTACCACCGCTGCCGCCGCCGGAGCGGCAACCGCCACTGCTGCCGGTGATGGTTTGGCAGCCCGCGCTTCAGCGGCCAGCTCGGCCTCAAGTTCGGCATCCAGCTCTGCATCTTCCTCTTCGGGCGAGTTGGCGCGGCCAAAACCCAGGTTGAGGCTGGTGACGTTGAAAAAGAAAACCACAAAAGAAATCAGTACAAAGGCCAGCAAAAGCACCGAACCCCAACCAATGAGGCTGTCGAGCCAAGAAGCTACTTCGTAGCCCACGCCCCCGCACAAAAAATCGAGGCGGTGCGCGCCCGCTGCATCCACAGCGCCCGGCGTTTCGAGCGACACTACAGCGTAGCCCAATAACGCACTCAGCCAGGCCATTGCAAACAAGCCCAGTGCCAGTACGTAGCTCACCGAACCCGAGGCCGTGCGAAACACAATCTTATAGCCAATAAAAAACACTATCGGAATCAGCGCAAACGCCCCAACGCCAAACAGCTTATAAATAAATAGTTCCGCCGCCCAGGCACCCAGCAGGCCCAACCAATTGCCGGTTTCGTGCCCTGCTTCCTTGAGCGGAGTGGTGGCCAGGCCCTCCACCACGCTTTGGTCGGAAGGACCGGTGAACAGGAACGACGTGAAGGCGATGGTGAGGTACAGGCTGCCTAGCAAGAAGCCAAAGCCCAGAAAAAGATGAAAACGACGGTCGCGCAGCAGCGCCAGCAGGCCCGTTACACCGGGTACCGGGCCACGCGGGGCACGGGGCGGCTTGGGGGCGGGGACGGGCTTAGCGTTTTTGGGTTGGTTGGTGGCCACGGGGCGGGCCACGGGCGGCTTGGCCACCGCCGGGGCAGGTGCCGGGGCCGGGCGCGGCTCGTTGCGGCGCGGCTCGTTGGTGCGCCGCCCGTCGGCGGGGCGGTTAGCAGCGGGACCGGGCGGCGGCGTGTTGTATTTATTATCGGCCATTGGGAAGCAAACGGAAAGGTCAAATTTACGGTAAGCAGCCGGCTTATGGCATTGCTTGTAAACTGGGCCTCCCCCAACTGCCGCCGCCACTCGCGGGCCGGTAATTGCGTGCATCGAAGCATGTTTCCTGGTTCTGGCCGCAGGTTTCAGGCCCAGCTATTTCCGAAGCAACGGGAAACCGGCAGCAACCAATGAAAAGCAAAAAACAGCCCGATGCCCCGGTTACAAATGTTAGACGTAACGGGCCGCCCGAAATTAGCTACGTGGGTGAAATTCAGTGATTACCTGCCGCAGATAATCGCGGTCGAGGTGGGTATAAATTTCGGTAGTCGTGATGGAGGCATGGCCTAGCATCTCCTGTACGGCGCGCAAATCGGCCCCGCCCTCAATCAAGTGCGTGGCGAAAG
>JANXUO010000182.1 GCA_025356245.1 Hymenobacter sp. | reverse complement strand
TAGCCGCCGGCTTCGTAGTTGCGGGTCATGGCCTCGGTTTCGGCGGGCGTGGCAAGCAGCGAGTACAGCTTGAACGTAACGTCAGTGGCCGGATTTTTGGGGATTTCGAGCGGGGTGCTGTCCGAAACAATGGTTTTGATGGCCTTCAGCAGCTCGTTTTCGGGGGCAAACACGTCGATGGTGTTGCCGTAGCTTTTGCTCATTTTCTGGCCGTCGATGCCCGGAATGGTCATCAGCTCGGCATCGACGCGGGCCTGGGGGCGCACCAGGGTTTCGCCGTAGCGGTTGTTGAAGGCGCTGGCAATGTCGCGGGCAATTTCGAGGTGCTGCACCTGGTCTTTGCCCACGGGCACGATGTCGGCGTCGTAGAGCAGAATGTCGGCGGCCATCAGCACAGGGTAGGTGAAGAGGCCCGCGTTCACGTCCGAGAGTTTGTCGGACTTATCCTTGAAGCTGTGCGCATTGGCCAGCATCGGGTAGGGCGTGAAGCACGATAGGTACCAGGCCAGTTCCGTTACCTGCGGCACGTCGGACTGCCGGTAAAACAGGTTTTTCTCGTCGTCCACGTCAAATCCGCAAGCCAGCCAGGCAGCGGCCACGGCGTAGGTATTGGCTCGCAGCAAATCGGCGTCGCGCACGGTAGTGAGCGAGTGCATGTCGGCAATGAAGTACAGCGACTCGTTGGCCGGGTTTTTCGACAGCGCGATGGCGGGTAGGATGGCGCCGAGCAGGTTGCCCAGGTGCGGGCGGCCGGTGCTTTGGATGCCGGTGAGGATGCGGGACATACGTCGTGAATTATTCTTTTTGAGCGTCTTCAGGTTTCGCAACAAAGGGCTGTTTGGTGTTGTAGGCGTGAACGAAAGCCACTAGGTTGCGGCGGGCCACCTCACCTTTCTCCAACTGCTTCAACAAGTCGGGGCGCGTCGAGAAGTGCGGGGCAAGCATTTCCCGAAATTCGGCCCCCTTGCCCGAGAGGAAATTCATCGGAATCAGCAGCGCATCTTCCTCGTCGGGCACTTGCAGCAAATACGCCGACACGGTGCGTGTGCTGAACCCCGCCGGCCCCGTGCCGCCGCCGCCCACTTCGTAATCGTAGCGCAGCAGCGTTACCCGGCCACTGTCGAGAACTTCCGCTAGTCCGTGATTCATTTTTTTGAACCCCAAGCCAGCGGGTATTGAGAAGTTGCTTACGGGCAAATACCGTTGCTGGCCCACACGCGCCCAGTACACCTCGCTGGCTTGCCAAGTCACTATTTTTGGTTTCTCTCCTGCCTTGCCTTCCTTCGATTTCAAGCGGTAGCCGGAAACATCCAAGTCGCCCGCATACACCACTTGGCGGTTGTCGACCAAGATGTAAGTGCCCGGCCCCGATTGCGCTGTTCCAACCAAGGGCAGCGCAAGCAAAGCGAGAACAGCAAGTGAGAATGTCGGGCGCAGCCGAGCGGATGCAAAGTTGTTGAAGGAAGACACTGTTTTGGTTTTGAAAACGAGATTTTACGTTGGGAGCGTCAAGCATTCGAACTATTTGTGCCGCTTGCGTAACCATCATGGTTTCAGTCGTACACCTTGATTGTACCCCCGCACCGCTGCCGCCAGTTCGGGTTTTTTAAGAGTGCCGGTGGCGAGTTGGCGTTGCAGCACGGGGTCGGCTGGGAAAAGGGCGGCTACGAAGCTGCTGGGTGCCAGCCGGGCATCGAGGCCGGGCGTGCGGCTGGGAGCGTAGGCAAAAAAGGTGGTTGTGCCCGTTTTGCGCAGCACAGGCAGCGTGACGTGGGCCTTAAAATTGGTGCCCATCTCCACCTGATAATAGTAGTTGAACAGCTCCACGGCCCCGGTTTCAACGATTTCAAGCAATGCCGGGTCGGAAGAGCCGGCAGAGGTGCCGCTGTGAAACCGGAAATTATTGACGCGCACAAAGCGGTGGTTAGCCACCGAAAAAGCGTTGATTTCGGCGGGCCGGAAGCTACGCTCGCGGCCGTTTTTCACGCCCACCAAGCGCGTTGGCTCGGAGCCTTCGGCCAGGGTCAGCTTGAGTGCGGCACTGCCCTTGGCACCGTTGGCCAGCTCGTAGGTGCCAGGGGCCAGGCTAAACTGGGCCAACGCATCGCCGGGCCAGCCGGCAACGGCGGTAAAGAAGAATAAAAAAACAAATTCGACCCGCATCGTCTAATCAATATAAGTCCATAAATCGTACACTTTATTAAACACTTTCGTTGGCTACTGCCTCTTGCTGAAGCTCGGTTGTTTCCTCCTTGCCCAGGTACTTATCAATCAGAAAATGCGCCAGGTACAGCACCGGCGTGAGCAAAATGGCAGCGGCGAATTTATACCAGTAGTTGGTGTTGGCCACGGCAATTACCTGGTCAAGTTTCCAGTTGCCGAAAATATAAAAAGCCACGTACAGCACCACGAACGAGTCCACGAGTTGCGAAATCAGCGTGGAGCCGGTGGCCCGCAGCCACACAAAGCGCCCGCCCGTGGCCTTGCGAATGGCCGCGAATAAGCTGGCATCGAGCACCTGCCCTACGCCAAACGCCACAATGGAGCCGGTGATGATGCCCAAGCCCTGCCGGAAAATACTCCGGTAGGCAAAATCGATGTTGAAGGGTCGCCCGGCGTTGTCAGTTTTGTTAACGTCGAGCCAGAAATCAGCGGGTGGGAGCTTGGTGGTGAGGTAGATGACGCCGAACGCGAAAAGGATGAGCACGACGGTGAGATAGCTGATACGCAGCACTCCAGCCTTGCCAAAATATTCGTTGATGATGTCGGTCGTCACAAAAACCACAGGCCAGATAAGCACCCCCGCCGTGAGGTTGCCTGGCAGACCCATCAGCTTATCGGCCGAAAAAATCTTGACCCCGATGATTTCGGCCAGCAGCGCATTCACCAGAAAGATGCCGCTGAGAACAAGGTAAAGCTGCTGCTTTTTGTGGAGAAATGGCGACATTATTTTTTTAGCTGTTAGCCTTCAGCTGTTGGCTGTTGACTCTCGTTCTTCATCTTTGACGGGTTTTCTGAGCCAAAAAGCCAATAGCCATCAGCTACTGGCCGCTTCAAGGCCATCGCTGACAGCTAAATCGAAACCAGCAGCCCCTCAATAGCTAGCTCGGCGCTGGGAAAAACCGCCTGTGCCTCGGCCAAAAAAGGCTCCAACGATTTGTAGCGGGAAGAAAAATGGCCGATGAGCAGGCGCTTTGCCCCCGCCGCAACGGCCAGTTCGGCCGCCTGCCGGGCGGTGCTGTGGTGGGTTTGGGCGGCTCGCTCGCGCAGCTCTTCCAGGAAGGTGGCCTCGTGGTAAAGCACCTCCACACCCTGCACGTGCTGGGCCAGGGCGGGCGTGTAGAGCGTATCGGAGCAGAAGGCGTAGCGGCGCGGGGCGGGGGCGGGGGTGCTCACGTCGGCGTGGCGCAGGCCGGGCTGGTGTTCGTCGGCTTCGAGGTCGTGGCCCTGGGCCAGGCGGGCGAGGTGGTGGGGGAGGAGGCTGGCGGGTAGTCTGTCCTTGAGGAGCTTGGCGCGGCGGGGCTGCTCCGTAAAAAGGTAGCCAGCGCAGGCAATGCGGTGGCGCATAGGCAGGGTACTGACCGTGATTTGCTCGTCGGCGTAGACCTCAGCCACTTGCTCTGTATCGACACGGCGGAAATCCATCGCGAAGGACAGCTTCACCTCCGACACCCGCATTTGGGTGCGTAGCATTTCGTCCAGGCCGGGCGGCCCCACAATGAGCAGCGGCTCGGTGCGGCCTTGCAGGTGCATGGTGCCGAGCAGCCCGAAAAGCCCAAAACAATGGTCGCCGTGCAGGTGCGAAATGAAAATGGTGCGCAGGTGGTGGGGACGTACGCGGTGTTCAAGCATCCGCCACTGGGTGCCTTCGCCGCAATCAATCAGGTACTGCTGGCCGCCCGCTGTGAGCAGCTGGGCCGTAGGGTGACGCCCCTGGGTAGGCGTGGCCGAGGCCGACCCGAGAATTTGCAGCTCAAAATTCAATGTTCTTTCGGTTGGCGGTTATCGATTGGTTTGGGGGCTTGCTGGCAGCGCAAACGGCAAATTTCGCGCTGCTACCAGCGGCGCAACGGCCGCAATCAGATGGTGTGGAACAGCCGGCTCCAGCGCACCTTGTGCCAGAAATCGGCGAAGGGGTCAATCGAAAGCCAGATGAGTACGGCCTTGCCCACCACGTGGTCTTCGGGCACGAATCCCCAGAAGCGTGAGTCTTCGGAGTTGTGGCGGTTGTCGCCCATCATCCAGTAGTAGTTCTGCTTGACGGTGTATTTGGTGAGCATTTTACCGTTCTGGTAAATCATGCCGTTCTGCCAGGTCACGCCTTCGTTGTGCTCGTAGCGGGCCACTATCTTGAAGTAGATGGCGGCGTTGGCGGGCGAGAGGTCGATGATTTGGCCTTTTTTGGGAATGGGCAGCGGCCCAAAATCGTCGAGCCGCCAGCGGCGGGGCACGGCGCTTAGCGCTGAGGAGCCGTGAAAATCAGCCACATCGGGGAATAGGGCGCCGGTGGCCGGGTCCACCACGGTGAGGGCTTTCACGTAGGGCTGCTTGCGGAAGTAGGCCGCCACATCGGCCGGGCAGCTGATGTAGTAGCCGATGGCGCCCTCGGGGCTGGCCACGGCGTTGGGCAGGCCGTCGGCCGACTCGTACTCCACTACGTGCTGGGCGTGCAGGGCTTGGCGCACCTCGTCGTTGGCCTCGGCTACTTGCATGAAATAAGTGGTTTGTGGGCGGCCCGCTATTGCGCCCGGCTGCCCGTTCAGAAACACCTGCCCGCCGCGCAGGCTGATGGTGTCGCCGGCCACGGCAATGCAGCGCTTTATGTAGTTGGTGCGCAAATCGGCCGGAAACTGGGCCTCGTGCGGCACGTGAAACACCACCACGTCGTTGCGCTTCACCTCCGAAAAGCCGGGGAAGCGGAACGTGGGCAGCTGAATAGCGTCGGAGTAGCTTTTGAGGCCCGTGCCCCAGAGCGTTTGGTGCGTGAGCGGCACTTGCAACGGCGTTTGGGGCGTGATGGGACCGTAGTGCAACTTGCTCACAAACAAATAGTCGCCCACCAGCAGCGAGTCCTCCATGCTAGGTGATGGGATGGTGTACGCCTCAAACGTGGCCCAGCGGATGAGCGTGGCCGCCACCACGGCAAACAGCAGCGAGTCGGCCCACTCGCGGGGCTTGCCCTTGGGTTTCTCGGGGACAGCAGGAGTGCTGTATTTTTTGATATCGAAATCGGCCATGAGGTGCTAAAGGCGAGGGGAATGCAGGCGAGAAAAGACCAACCGTTGCGTAACGACCGGCGGCATTGTTTTATTTGATTGGTAGTACCAACCGTCGCTATCGTGGGGCAAAATACGGTACTAGCCCGCCAACCTACAGCCCCAGCAGCTCCTTCATGCCAAATACGCCGGTCCGGCCCGGCAGCCACTCAGCGGCCAGCAGGGTACCCTGCGCGAAGCCCGTGCGCGAGTGCGCCGCGTGGCTCAGCTCCAGCGCATCCACGGCCGAGGTGTACGTGACGATGTGCGTGCCCACTACGTCGCCGCGGCGCTCGCTGAGCACCGTCAACTCGTCGGGCCGCTGGGCCACGGAGTTGCGCCAGGCGGTTTTGCCCGGAAAATTTCGCAGAATGCCCTCGGCCGCCGTGAGTGCGGTGCCGCTGGGCTGGTCAATCTTCTGGGTATGATGGATTTCGCGCACGGTCACGTCGTAGCCACCAAACTGGTGCATTTTGGCGGCGATGTACTCGTTGAAGTGAAAAAACAGGTTCACGCCCACGCTGTAGTTGGAGGCGTAGAACAAGCTGCCGCCCGTAGCCTCCACCAGCGCCTTGGCTTCCTCAAAATGATGCAGCCAGCCCGTGGAGCCGCACACCACCGGCAAACCAACTTCCAAACAAGCGCTTACGTTGGCAAAAGCGGCGTCGGGGTGCGTAAATTCGATGGCCACATCGGCTCCGCCGTGGGCAAAGTCGGCAATGGCAGCCGCCGGTTGGCTCGGGTCGATAACGCCCACCACGCGGTGCCCCTGCGCTTCGGCCAGCGCCCCAATGGCTTGGCCCATCTTGCCGTAGCCGATGAGAAGAATGTTCATGAGGTTTTCTATTTAGCCGCGCGAAACCGCAACGCCACTACGGCCCCCGGCGCCGTCGAAAACGGCGATGGGCTGCCCGGTACGGGTAGTAAGGCCGGCTCCCAGTGTAGGGAAAGGTCGTCGCTCACGTCGAAGCTTTTGAGGTGGGCGTCCACCAGGGCATCCACGATTTGCAGGCCGTAGGCGAGGCCGAAGTACAGGATGAACAAGTCGCGGTTGCCCCGGTAAAACACCACGCCCCGGTCAAGGGCATTGCGGCTGGTTTCGCGGCCAGCGCGGGGGCCCAGGTTCGGGTCGCCGAGCTTGAGCTCGCCGGCATCGTAGGCGTTGATGGCCGTTACGTACTCCTTGAAGCCTTTTTGCGAGTAGTATTCGGCGTAGCCCAGGGCACCCAGCGACCCGTACACAAGCGGCAACTTCCACCACGAGCGATTATAAATCTGACCCGCGCCGGGGGCAATGGCGGCCAGCAGCGCCGCCTTGCCGGGCCGCGTGAGGCGCAGGCCAAACAGCCGCTCGGTGCGCTTGGCCGAATCGGCAGCGGCCTCCTTGCGCCGGGCAGCCGGGGTAAGGGGCCGGGCCGTAGTAGTGTCGAGGGCTACCGCCGGGCGCTGCACCGGCGGGGCCACTTCGTCGGGAATTTGGGCGTAAGCAGGCAGGGCCAGCGCTAGCAGCAAGCCCAGCATCGCGGCAATCCGGCCTAAAGAAGCGTGCATGAATGGTGGGTTGTGCCGGGGCGGAGGGTGGCAGTGTACCGCGCAACTCCAGTTTCGCGTCGCCGAAACGGCGAATTCTCGCGTTTGTTGACCTTGGTTTTTCCTGGCGTCCATTTGCCGTTCCGGCAACGCGAAGCTGGAGCTGCGCGGTACCATTAACCTGCCTACGAGGGCTGCAAAATATGTAAAATCCGTAGCATGTCCTCCACCGAGTCGAAGGCGATTTTGATTTCGCCGTTGCCCTTGGGGCCGGGGCGCAGCTGCACGCGCGAGCCCAGCAGCTCGGCCAGGCCACGCTCGGCGCGGCGCAGCTCGGGGGCGGGCACGGCGGGCGTGGTGTCGTGGGCGGGCTTGGCGGCGGCGCTGCCACCGCCTTGGCTGGCGCGGCCGTAGCCGGTACGCACCAGTTCCTCGACGCGGCGCACCGACAATTCTTCGGCCACGATGCGCTGAAACAGCTCGACTTGCGCCTTGGCATCGTCGATGCCGATGAGGGCGCGGGCGTGGCCCATGCTGATTTCGGCGTCGCGGAGGCCGATTTGCACGTCGGGCGGCAGCTTCAGCAGGCGCAGGTAATTGGTGACGGTGCTGCGGTTTTTGCCGACGCGCTCGCCCAGCTCTTCCTGGCGTAAGTTGCACTCACTCAGTAGGCGCTGGTAGCTGAGGGCAATTTCGATGGCGTTGAGGTTTTCGCGCTGAATGTTTTCAATCAGCGCCATTTCCAGCATTTGCTGGTCGTCGGCCTTGCGGATGTAAGCCGGAATGGTGTCGAGCCCGGCCAGCTTGCTGGCTTGCAGACGGCGTTCGCCCGAGATGAGCTGGTAGGCTTGTGGCCCCATCTGCCGCACCGTCACGGGTTGGATAATGCCCTGTACCTTAATGCTGTCGGCCAACTCGGCCAATGCTTCCTGGTCGAAGTGGGTGCGCGGCTGGTAGGGGTTGGCCTCAATCTGGCCCACCGGAATGAGGCCAACCGAGTTTACGGGGTGCGGTACGAGGCGTTCGCGCTCGCCTTTGGTTTCGTAACTTCCTTCAATCAGGGCACTTAGCCCCCGACCCAGGCCGCCAATCTTGCGTTTGGGCAGCGGGGTGGCGGCGCTCGGGTTCAACTCGTCAGACATCAGCAACGGCAGGCTCGGGCGGAATATGCAGGCCCAAGCGAACGTCAAATTTACGGCCGCCGGGCCGAAGGGCAAGCCGGGGGCGGAAAGTTCGGGCGGTGGTCGGATAGCCAGCGTCGTTGCGGTTTCTCAACAACTGATGCTTTATTTTTTGGTCGGGCGCTACATTGCGTCACTGGCCGGAAAAGCTACTGCTGGTTGGCCGCAAAGCCTAGACATGCTTGTATTTGCGCTTCCGTAATTTCGGGGAAGTCCTCAGAAATCTCGGTGTGGCTCATGCCATGCGCTAGCCAGCCCAACACATCATCGACGCCGATGCGGGTGCCCATCAAGCAGGCGCGGCCGAAGCGAATTTTGGGGTCAATGCTAATCAGCGGATGGTGGGAATGGGCAAGCATCACCGGGGTTTTCACAGAATTTGAATTACTACCAACTGGTGGTCCAATTCGTCAAAACCAGCAAATCGGCCACTAATTTCACTGCCCAATTTTGGGTAGTTGTGGGGGTAATTTCTGCCCTCGGCAATAGCGCCAAAGTCGGTTACGTTCATGCGAACCGCGCATCCCAACCCGGCATCAAACAACACCCCGTAAATGATGCGGGCGAAAATATTTCCCGACAATACCTTGCCGATTGGCAAATCCCGCTTCAATCGTTGCCACAGCGCCGCCTTTTCGTTGTTTAGTTGACGGACGTGAACGGCAAGGGGAGAGTTGTCTATTATTTGCCAATCCATGGTGTGTCAAGCTACGCAGCCTCGCCTTCGGCCGCTGCCTCGGGCCGCGCTGCCAAGCTGTTTTTCTCCACAATTTCGCGGGCCAGGTTGAGGTAGGAAATAGAGCCCTTGCTTTCGGCGTCGTGCAGGATGGCGGGGATGCCGAAGCTCGGCGACTCGCTCAGTTTCACGTTGCGCGGGATGATGGTGTCGAAGGCCAGCTGCTGGAAATGCATCCGCACTTCCTCCACCACTTGGTTGCTCAGGCGCAGGCGCATGTCGTACATCGTCAGCAGGATGCCTTCGATTTCGAGGTCGGTGTTGAGGCGGCTCTGGATGATTTTGATGGTGTTGAGCAGCTTGCCCAACCCTTCCAGCGCGAAGTATTCGCACTGCACTGGGATGATGACCGAGTGCGCCGCCGTGAGGGCGTTTACCGTGATGAGGCCCAGCGACGGCGAGCAGTCGATGATGATGAAATCGTAGTTGGCGGCGATGGGGCGCAGGGCCTCCTTCATCTTTTCCTCGCGGTTGGGCAGGTTTATCATCTCGACTTCGGCCCCCACCAAATCAATGTGCGAAGGCATGAGGTCGAGGAAGGGTAACACGTTGGTGGGCAGAATGATGTCCTGAGCGTTGATGCCGTCCACCATACACTCGTAGATGCTGTTCTGAATGTCTTTGGGGTCGTAGCCGACGCCCGAGGTGGCGTTGGCCTGCGGGTCGGCGTCCACGAGCAGCGTCCGGTAGTCGAGCGCCGCCAGCGAGGCCGCCAGGTTGATGGCCGACGTGGTTTTGCCCACGCCCCCTTTCTGATTGGCGACGGCGATGATTTTTCCCATTTGAATTGCGGCGACGGTGGTATTTGCTAACGTAACGGAAGGCGGCGGCGGGGGCGAATGTTTTTGTCAAAACCCTGCCAATCGGCACTGCCTACCTTTGCTGCAAAGGTACATTCTTTCCCCCTACGCATGGGCGCATTTTTCAATCGGCAGCCACCTAACTTGTTTTATTTGGTGATTTTTAGCGGTTTGATTACGTGTCTGGCCGCTTGCCAGCCCGCCGCCCGCTCGGCGGCCGACGAGCGCCGGGTGTTCCGCTACAATCAGCCCGAGGCGCTGTCATCGCTCGACCCAGCATTTGCCCGCAACCAGGCCAACTCCTGGGCCGTGGCGCAGCTTTACAACGGCCTGCTGGAGTTGGATTTGGCGTTGCAGCCCGCTCCGGCGCTGGCTCGGCGCTTTTCGGTGTCGAAGGATGGCAAAACGTACACGTTTGTGCTGCGGCGCGGCCTGCGCTTTCACGACAGCGAAGTATTTGCCAACGGCCGCGGCCGGGCGGTGGTGGCGCAGGATTTCGTGTACTCGTTCCGGCGGCTGTTTGACCCCGCTACGGCTTCGCCGGGCGGGTGGATTTTCCGGGGCAAGGTACTGGAGAATAGCGACGGTAGCATCAGTGATACCTGCTTCGTGGCTGCCAACGACTCCACGCTGCGCATTCATCTGCGCGAGCCGTTTGTGCCATTTCTTGGCATCCTCACCATGCCCTACGCCTCGGTGGTGCCCCGCGAGGCGGTGGTCCGCTACGGCAAGGATTTTCGCGAGCATCCGGTGGGCACCGGGCCGTTTCGCTTCAAGCTTTGGGACGAGGGCAACGTGCTGCTCTACAGCCGTAACGCCCGCTACTGGCGGCGCGACCACCGGGGCCGCCCCCTGCCTTACCTCGACGCGGTGGCCATCAGCTTCATCGCCGACCGCAAGACGGAATTTCTCACCTTCATGCAGGGCAAGCTCGATTTTCTGTCCGGCATCCGCGAGGGCTCGCGCGACTTGATTATGAACCCCGACGGCTCGGTGCGGGCCGATTTTCGGGGCCGATTCACGGTGCAGAAAGTGCCGTACCTCAACACCGAATACCTGGGTTTTCAACTAGATAGCGCCAACCTTAGCGGCGAGCAGGCGGCCCAAGGCCGGGCGCTTGGCGACGTGCGCGTGCGCCAGGCCCTCAACTACGCCCTCGACAAAACCAGCCTGCTTACCTACGTGCTGAACCACGTAGGCCAGCCCGGCAACTCGGGCTTTGTGCCGGCGGCATTGCCCTCATTTTCAGCTACTGCAGTACCTGGTTACCGCTTCGAGCCGCAACGGGCGCGGCAGTTGCTGCAGGCCGCCGGCTACGGCCCCGCGCACCCGCTCAAGCTGCGCCTCAGCACGGTGGCCGAGCGCAAGGCAGTGAGCGAATTCCTGCAAAAAAACTGGGCCGAAGTGGGCGTACAAGTCCAAATTGACATCAACCAATCGGCGGCCCAGCAGGAAATGGTGGACGGCGGTCGGGCGGCCTTTTTCGCCAAAAGCTGGCTCGGCGACTACCCCGACGCCGAAAACTACCTGGCTTTATTTTACAGCCCCAATTTTAGCCCTGCGGGTCCTAACAAAACGCACTTCCGCAGCCCCGCCTACGACCAACTCTACAACCAGGCCCGCGCCGAGCAAAACCCTGCCCGCCGCACCGCCCTATACCAGGCAATGGATAGGCTGGTGGTGGCCAGTAGCCCCGTTATTCCGCTGTATTACGATGAGGTTGTGCGTCTTACACAGAATAATGTGCGCGGGTTAACGGCTAACCCGATGAACCAGCTATTGCTGGAGAAGGTGCGCAAGCAGTAAGTGAAACTGCGCGTTGTAATTGGTACAGCACTTTCAATCGCAGGATACAGTGCGAATGTCACAACTTATACCGTCCGCCAAATCCTGCTTCTCAACTCTTTGCCGATGTTCAAAAACGTGAGGTGGTTGAGCGGAAACTCCAAGAATACGTGCGCCAAGCTAAGGAAAAACAGCCAGCGCAACCCTATTTGGTAGTCGAAGAAATACAGGCCCAGTGAGGCCAGCCACACCACGCCCAGGCCCGCCAGCACCCGCCTGGGTAGTTGGTGCCACTGGATAATTCGGGTTTTGGAGAACCAGTTGAGGTAGTGATAGGTGTAGGCAAAGGCCACAAAGCGCATCAATACCAACCCTAGCGACGAGCCATACACTTGATTATGAACTTCCGGCGTGCTCGGGGTGAGGTGAAACCCGTTGAGCAGCGCCGCGTTTACCGACTCGAACGTGGAATACGCCGAAGCGGCGTAGCCCGAAGCTGGTGCGCCCGGCACCCGCAGTAGCCAGAACGCCACCGGTACCAGTACAAATACCCCCAGCGCCAGCAGCGCCGAGCGGCTCCGTGCCCGCAACGCCCCGTAGAGCATGAAGCAACCCGTGAAGATGTAGACGTGAATAAGTGTGGGGAGCAGAAAGCTGAAAAACAGCAAATAACGCTTCGTAAAAACTGCGCAAACCAGCAGCAGCGCGACGCCGATGAAACGATAGAAATTGTTCTTCACCAGCGCCATCAGCAGCGCCCCGGCAAAGGCCAGGTACACCAGCGTGTTGTACGGCGTAGGCGAGTGTGGCCGGATTGGCGCCAGGAAATCGAGCGAATAGCTGAGGAAAAACAAGGCCGACACTGCTGCCAGCAGCACCAGCACCACGTAGTCGCGCGGGCCGTGGGTGAAGTACTTACGCTCGTGCAGCCAGGCAATTTCGGTGAGGTAGTGCGCCGGCCCTAGCACCGCGTACGAAAACAAAAATAATTCAAACGGCACCAGCATCGCCACCCCGAACGACAAGAGCATTAGGCCGATATTGGCGTAGTCGAGGCGGGTGGCGGGGCTCATTTTATGTTTCTTGTTTCTTGTTTCTGGCGAGTGCGGCTGTCCCGCAGTGGGCGCAGTGGTGAAAACGCAGTGGGCGGAGTGCTGTTCTAAACCGCTTGTTGGTCAATTCTTAAAAAACGAGAAATCTGCTACGCTTTTCCTTTCTTTGCCTGGGCTTCGCGCTCCTGGGCCGTTTTCATGGCTTCGGCGAGGCGGGCCTGGAAGCCGCCGGGCTTCTTGTCTTTGTTCTTGATTTTGTTGGCGTCGAGCTGCGCGCGGATTTTGGTGTCGTCCACGAAGCTTTTAGTGATGGCTTGCTGGGCGAAGGTGACGACGTTGGAAACGAAGTAGTACCAGGTGAGGCCCGCCGCGAAGCTGTTCAGTACAAACAGGAAGATGAAAGGCATCAGGTAGCTGTAGGTCTTCATCGGGCCCTGCATGGCGGTGTTAGTCTGGTTGCTTTGCCAGGTCATGAGCAGGGTCGAAGCCGTCATGAGCAGCGTAAACATCGAGATGTGGTCGCCGTACCACTTCACGAAAAAGGGCAGCTTCACGAACACGTCGTAGCTGCTCAAGTCTTTGGCCCACAGAAAACTCTGTTGCCGTAACTCAATGGCGTTGGGGAAGAACTGGAACATGGCGAACAGAATCGGGAGCGTGAGCAGCGTCGGCACGCAGCCACTCAGTGGGCTCACGCCGAATTGCTGGTAGAGCTTCATCGTTTCCTGCTGCACCTTGGCCGTGTCGTCGCCCGCTTTTTCCTTGATGGCGTCCACTTCTGGTTTCAGCACCTTCATGCGGGCCTGGCTCTCGTAGGTTTTGTAGGTCAGGGGCCACGTTACGAGCTTGATAAGCACCACCAGCAGCAAAATAATGATACCGTAGGAACTGATGTACTGCTCCAGAAAGTGGAACACCGGCAGTACCACGAAGCGGTTTACCCACCGGAACAGGCCCCAACCCAGATAGACGTTGCGGTCGAATTCCGGGGCCACGTCCTTCAACAGATTGAAGGAATTCGGCCCGAAAAAGAAGCGGTACTTGCCGCCCGCCGCGCTCGTTACGTCGGCCACCGGCAGGCTCAGGCTGCTACTCATGGCCTTCACGTAGGTCGAATCCGTCTCATTTACCGACGAATTGAGCGTGCCGCCGCTGAAGGGCTGGCTGTCAGCAATAAAGCCGGCTACGAAGAAGTCGTGCTTGTGCGCCGCCCAGCGCGTGGGCTCGGCCAGCGTGGTCACCTCGGGCTTCTCGCTGGCCTCGGCCAAAGCGTCGTTTTTGCCGCTGGTATACGCGAAGTTGATGGTGCTGTGGTTGCGGTTCTGCTTGAGGTCCTGTTCGGTTTGCCGCACCCGGTCGAGGAAGGTAAACACCAGCGGCTCCTGGGCCACGGTGCTGGCCAGGCCATCCATTTTGAGGTTGTAGCCCACCTCGAAGCTATTGACGGGCAGTGTATAAACCTGGCTGATGGTGCCGCCCGCCACCGGTGCTGTAAAGGTGAGCTGCTGCCCGGTGGCGCTGGTTTGTGGACCGGTACTGGCAAAATTCAGCCCCGAAAACTTAATGGTTTGGCCCGCCACTGTGCGGAAGCGCAGGTCGAGCCGGGCGCTTGCGGGGTCGAGCAAATCGAGCGGCTGGCCCGCAAACGTCTTGTACTTGTTGAGGCGCACAGCCGCAATGCGGCCCCCACGGGTCGAAAACGTGACCGTGAGGTTGGCGTTTTGCAGCGTGAGGCTCCGCACCGGGCCGGCAGCGGTATCGAGGGCGGCTTCGGCGGCAAAACCGGGGGCGGCGGCGGGCGTGGCGGTCGGGGCTCCCGCTTTGCGGGCGGCCGTGGCGGGGGTTTGGGCTGGGTTGTTCTCGGTCTTCTTCGGGCTGAAAAAGAATAGGTAAACGAGAAGCAAGGCCGCGATGAGGAAGAGGCCGGTTGCTTGGTTGCGGTCCATTAAAAGTAGCTTGGTTAATCGAAGGGGCAAAGGTACGGCGAGTACCTAGCGCGACAGCAGTACAGTTGGTGTAGTTTTGCCGCATCGTGCGGTTTGTCTCCTGCCGACCACGCTTCGTTCTTCGGCCCCGGCCAGAAATGACGAAGCCCGTGGTAGGCGCCACGGGCTTCGAATTGGGTGATTTGTTTCACTCTCATTGCTAGTACCATGAGAAACAAACCAAATGATGCCGACGGCTACGTAGTAATCGTCGTGCGGCTCCCAGCCAAGATGCTGTTGCGGCTTGGCCGGTGGCTATCGATGGCCGGCAGCACGAAGATGCACCGCTACAATGGCGCTGGGCGGAAAGCGGTTACGCGTCCTTGCGGTGCTGCATGGCCGCCCGCACAAAGCGCACAAACAGCGGGTGCGGGTTTTCGACGGTGCTTTTCAGCTCGGGGTGAAACTGCCCGGCCACGAACCACGGGTGGGTGGGCAGCTCAATTATCTCGACGAGGCCGGTTTCGGGGTTGGTGCCGGTGGCTTGAAAACCGGCTGCCTCAAATTGCGCTAAGTAGTGGTTGTTAAACTCGTAGCGGTGGCGGTGGCGCTCGCTGATGCGGGTGCGGCCGTAGGCGCGGGCGGCGCGGGAGCCCCGGCGCAGCTCGCAGGCGTAGGCCCCGAGGCGCATGGTGCCGCCCTTCTGGGTGATGTCTTTTTGCGACTCCATCATGGCGATGACGGGGTTGGGCGTGTTGGCGTCCATCTCGGTGGAGTTGGCGTTGGGCAAGGCCAGCACGTTGCGGGCAAACTCTACCACGGCCACTTGCATCCCCAGGCAAATGCCGAAAAACGGAATGCCCTGCTCGCGTACGTAGCGCACGGCGGCAATCTTGCCCTCGAAGCCGCGCTCGCCGAAGCCGGGCGCCACCAGCACGCCGTCGCAGCCGTGCAGGAGCTGGGCCACGTTGTCGGCCGTAATATGCTCGCTCTGAATGCTGCGGACCTTGACGCGGCATTCGTTTTGCGCCCCGGCGTGCACAAACGCCTCGTTGATGGACTTGTAGGCGTCGGGCAGCTCCACGTACTTGCCGACCAAGGCGATGGTTACTTCCTCGGTGGGGTTTTTGAGGCGGCCCAGGAAATCTTTCCAGGCTTCGAGGTCGGGTTGCAGCGTGCCGCCGGTTAGCCGCAGGCGCTTGATGACGCGCTCGTCCAACTGCTCTTTCAGCATCAGTAACGGCACCGAATAGATGCTGTCGGCATCGAGCGCCTCGATGACGGAGTTGATTTTGACGTTGCAGAACAGCGCAATCTTCTTGCGCATCTCGCTCGGAATGGGGTGCTCGGAGCGGCACACCAGGATGTCGGGTTGCAGGCCCGCCTCGCGCAAATCCCTGACCGAGTGCTGGGTGGGCTTGGTTTTAAGCTCGCCCGCCGCCGCCAGGTAGGGCAAAAGCGTGAGGTGGATAACGACGGTGTCGTTGGGCGGCAGCTCCCAGCGCAGCTGGCGCACGGCTTCCACAAACGGCAGGCTTTCGATGTCGCCGATGCAGCCGCCGATTTCGGTGATTACCACGTCAAACTCGCCCGATTGGCCGAGCAGCACCATGCGCCGCTTTATCTCGTCGGTGATGTGGGGGATGACCTGCACGGTTTTGCCCAGAAATGCGCCCTCGCGCTCGCGGCGGATGACGGTATCGTAAATCCGGCCCGTCGTCACGTTGTTGGCCTGCGAGGTGGGCCGGTTCAGAAACCGCTCGTAATGGCCTAAGTCTAGGTCGGTTTCGGCACCGTCGTCGGTCACGTAGCACTCGCCGTGCTCGTAGGGATTGAGAGTGCCGGGGTCGATGTTGATGTAGGGGTCGAACTTCTGAATGGTGACGCGGAACCCGCGGGCCTGCAAAAGCTTGGCCAGCGAGGCAGAAATAATTCCTTTGCCGAGTGAAGAAGTGACGCCGCCGGTAACGAAAATAAATTTCGCGGCCGACGCTGGTTGGGGGGGGCTGAAGCGTTCGGGCATGACGGGGGTCAAAGGTAGGCCCTGCGGAACGGGGGCGGGGGAAATACCTTGACTCACGAAGCAAACATTACGGGCACGGACGTAGCAACGGCTACGGCTCGACGGCTGCCAGCCGCACCTTGGCGGGCCGGCCACCGCCCATCTTGTTGCCTTCGATGCCAACGGCCAGGCCGTTGGCAAAAAACACGTTGCCCCGGCTCAACCGGGTGATGGTGTAGGTGAGTACGCCGCACTGCGTCAGGTCGGCAACCTTGCTCAGCCGGGTTGACGTGAGTGCGGCAGGGCCGTCGAAAACCAGGCAACTGGCACCGGGTTGCAGCAGTTGCGCCGGGCCGTTGGCGTAACGCGCCGTGGTCAGGGCGGGGGCCAGCGAGGCCCAACCGGTGTTTTGCACCCAAAACGGGTGGTCGGCGGTGGCCGTGACCGTGCGGCCATCGGCGAACGAAAGCTGGCGCAACGAGTCGTGAACGACGGTAGCCACGGCTTCCACGCGGGCGGTGTCGAGGCGGCCGGTTGCCGGGTTCCAACCCATCACCGACTGGCCCACTCGCAATGCGCTGATGGCGCAGGTGGTGCCGCCAGGCAGGCTGATGCGGGTGTCGGCCGGGAAGCACCGGCCACAGCCCCTGACCCACAACGGTTTCCGTTTAGTTAATCGAAAGGGCAGCCCTTTTTCGAGGACAAGCCCAACGGGCCGGGTCCGGCGGTTTATCCAACGACGCCATTTCCACGGAAGTCGCGGCCGGGCCGTGGTGGACGCTTCTGCTTGGTGCGAACCAGCAGCGGGTTTTTCGTGTGGGAATGCTTCAGAAACGAACAGGCCACTCAACAGTAAAACCAGTGCCGATACGCGCACAATAAAATTAATTATGTATTTATTTTAACTGCTATTGCGAACGCGTTGGTTTTTGCGCTCCTAGTTTGCGATGTTTTCCGGTGGTGACGGTCACGAAGATACCGGCGACTCACACAAAAAATCCGGCTTCCGTCTCATACCTGCCTTGCACCCATGCGCCCCGGCTTCAAAAGCCAGCACGAGGGCCTACCTCGACGCCGCCCAGCGCCGCTATTACCGAAGCCTCACGCCGGTCCAGCGCGGGGCCTTGGCCGTGCGACTCAATGCCCAGGCGCGAGCCAGCTACGCCGCCAACCCGCCGCTGCCCGATTGTGGAAGAACCGTAGTTACAGCGGTTCCCGGCTCGGTGTACGTAGCGCCTACCCACCGGCCTTCAACTCCCGGAACACATTATTTAAGCCTTCGGCCCACGTCGGGTGGGCAAAAATCATGTCCTGCAACTGCTGGTACTTGAGCCGGCCGGCCATGGCCAGTTGCAGCATGGCCATGATTTCGCCGCCCTCGGGGCCAACGATGGCGGCCCCCAGCAGGCGGTCGTCGGCGCCCACCAGCACCTTCCAAAAGCCTTGGGTATAGCCTGTTTGTTGCGCCCGGCCAATGCTGCGCACCGGCATGGAGGCCACGCGGTACGGCACTTTTTGGGCCTGGGCCTGGCCTTCGCTCAGGCCAATGCGGCCGAGCTGCGGGTCGGTGAAGACGCAGTAGGGCAGGGGGCGCTGCCGGGCCGAGCGCCGCTTGCCGTGCAGTAGGGCGTCGCGCACAATGCGGTAGTCGTCGTAGGCAATGTGGGTGAACTGGGGGCCGCCGTGGATGTCGCCCAGCGCGTACACGCCCCGTACGTTGGTTTGCAGGTTGTTATTGACTTTGATGAAGCCTTTTTCGTCGGTTTTGATGCCGGCGGCGGGCAGGTTGAGCGGGTCGGAGTTGGGGCGACGGCCTACGGCCACCACCAGGTGCGAGCCCCGCAGGCGGCGCTCGCCGGCGGCGGTGTGGGCCGAGAGGATAATTTCGCCGTTGGCGGCCCGGCTGACGCGGTGGGCCCGGGCGTTCAGTACAATGTCCACGCCTTCGGCGGTCAGGGCGTCGGTCAGGGCCTGGCACACGTCGGGGTCTTCGTGCTCGAGCAGGTGGGGGCCGGTTTCCACCACCGTCACCTGCGCCCCGAAGCGGCGAAACATCTGGCTAAACTCCAGGCCAATGTAGCCGCCGCCGAGGATGATGAGGTGCTCGGGCAGGGTTTCTAAATCCAGGAGCTGGTCGGTGGTGAGGTAGCCGGTTTCGGCCAGGCCGGGCAGGTCGGTCGGGATGGCCGGGCGGGTGCCGGTGTTGATGAAAATGAGCGGGGCCGTGAGGGCCTGGGTGCTGCCGTCGGCGGCTGTGATGCGCAGGGTGTGCGGGGCTGTGAACGCCGCGCGGCCGTGCAGCAGTGCCACGGGGTTTTCGGCGGCGGTCAGGTTGTGGCGCACCCCGGTGCGCAGCTTGGCCAGCAATTCGTTTTTGCGGGCCACGGCGGCGGCCAGGTCGGCGTGGGCGGTGGTGGGCGCGGGCGGGGCGGGGGCCGCCACCGTGGCCGCCGTGCGCAGCTCGTGGAGGCGGGTGGCGGTGGCCAGCAGCGTTTTGGTGGGCACGCAGCCATAGTTGATGCACGAGCCGCCCAGGCGGTCGGCCTCAATGAGCGCCACGCGGCGGCCGGCGTTGGCCAGGGCCGTGGCCAGCGGGTTGCCCGCCTGCCCCGAGCCAATGATGAGGGCATCGTAAGAATCCGACATTCGTTTTCAGGTTGGTTGGGTGGGCATTGCGGACTGCCGCCGTCGGCGCTCCTGCCCCGGCCGTGATACGCAAACCCCGGCCCCGTGGCCAAAGGGGCCGTAACTTCGGAAACCACGGGGCATACCGGTTTGCCGTCGCGTTCCGTTTTCCGGCTGGCTTACCCACGCCGGAGGCCCGCCGCCCCGTAGCTTACTTGCCTTATGACTCATTGCCTTTTACGAATGCTGCGGGTGGCGCTCCTGCCCGCGCTGGGTGGCCTGGGCGGCTGCGCGTCGCTCTACTTCCCGCCGCCGCCCCACGCGCCGCTGCTCACGCAGCAGGGTGAGGTGTACGGCAGCCTCAGCACCAACCAGCAAACCAATTTCGCCCTGCAGGGGGCCTACGCCGCCACCAACCACCTGGCCGTGGCGGGCACGTTTTCGAGCCTGCACCACAACAAGAAAAACAACACCGAAAACTTCGATTTCGGCGAAGCCAGCCTCGGTTACTTTACCCGCCTGCCCGACCGCCGGGTGCTGGAAGTGTACGCGGGCATGGGCCTGGGCACCACCCGCCGCATCGAGCGCGACCAGGAGCGCGTGACCGAGCGCGTGCTGGACGGTACCCTGAGTAAGTATTTTGTGCAGGTGAACTACGCCCGCAAGAAAACCAATACCCTGCACCTCTTCCGCCGCGATTTCCCCCTCACCTACGGCGCGGCCCTGCGCCTGAGCTACGTTAGCCTCAACGATTTTCGGATTGCCGGGCAGCTGCGCCCCGGCGAAAACAACGTCTTCTTCGAACCCATCACCTTCACCCGCGTCCAGCTCTCCGGCCCGTTCTACCTGCAGCTCATGAGCGGGCAGTGCCTGGGGTTTCGGCGCAACGAGTTCCTGCGGGCCGCCAACTCGGTGTTTCAGGTGGGCATCATCTTCAACTTGAACGAGCGCACGCTGGATAATTGGGAGCCGTGAGGAGGTAGAACGCTTGAAGTCCAAACCGGGCCGAACGGCAAAACAGCTTGCCAACTGCGCGCCCATCCTCGCTGCAACCAGCTAAAAACAGCGGCAATCGCTCCCCGTAATCAAGGCCCGTAAAGTCCGATAAAAATTCAATAAACCCTCTTAATCATCTTTAGAAGCAAGTTTTATTGATTGAAACCGGCCGTGAGCAAAGTCCGAAGTGACCGAAGATTGGTTTGGCTGCCGGAGTACCCCGCCCGTACTTCGCCCCGAACCAACACCCTTCGGCCATGTCTGCCTCCTGTTTGCTATCCGTTTCAATTGCGCTGTTGCTGGGTCTTTCTGCCTGCACGGTGTACACGCCTATTCAGCCCCACGCGCCCCTCATCCGGGCACGGGGCGAAGGGGAAATAAGTGGCCATGTAGAGGCCTCGTTGCGGCCGGAAATCCAAGCGGCTTATTCGCCGGTCAGCCACTTTTTGCTCTTAGCCAGTGGCACCTGGCGGCCCGGTTTCCCAATAGGCCAGGAAGAAAACCCCTATTATTTTCGCACCTCCCAATACGAAGTGGGTGCCGGTACTTATTGGACGCTTGGCCCCCGTTGGGTGGCAACGGCAACAGCCGGTTTCGGGACTGCCCAAGTGCAACGGCGATTGTCAGAGTTTGGCATTCTTCTAGCGTTTAGCAACGACTACGAAGCCAAATACCGTAAAAAGTATGGGCAATTAGGGCTTGCTTATCAGGCTGAATACGCCGCCGTAAGTTTCGGCTACCGGCTGGTACAAGTGAAATTTACGGCTCTAACCTCAACCGATGGCGGAACAACGAATATGGTGTACCAATTGTCCTTGAATGAGCAGTTGCGGCACGAGCCATATGTACTTGTTCGGTATTCGCTTGGCAGCCCATTGGCCCAAAGCCGCTGGCAATTTCAATTGGGCAGCGCATTGTCGTTTTGCATTCCGGGCCGCACAGGCAACGGGGGCAACCCTTTCGACCCGGTGGCGTTTCGTGCCCAGTTCAACCAAGGCAATATGCTGTTGCTAAATGCCGGCGTTGTGTACTGTTTGAAGAAACGCTCGGCCCCGGAAGCCGCCAAATAGTAAAGAAGGCATTTCCCGTCTCCACAAACAACAACGCCTCGGCTACTGCCGAGTGGCTTCGCGTTTCCGACGCGCGGTGGGGCGCGCGTCTGTCCGTCCTCCCATCCTCTTCCTAGCC
>JANXUO010000152.1 GCA_025356245.1 Hymenobacter sp. | reverse complement strand
GTTGCTTATTGTAGCCCGGTAGTTAGTGGTGGTCAGGGTGTCTCCGTTATTAGCAAAACACTTCAAGGTGCCAAGTATGATATTTGCATTGGTTTGGTCGAGCCCGACGGTTACCAACCGGTTGTGGGAGGTCCGAAACATTCCCCGCACACCGTTTTTTCGCAAATGTCCACCCAATTGCCGCTGCCATTGCAAAACGGGGGTTTGCGCCCAGGCGGGGCTGCCTCCCCAGAGGAGAAGCAGCCCAAGTAGAAAGCCTTTCATGGCGCAGATTATTGAACTAGCAAGCGCCGGGTTTGCACGGGCACGCCAGCCACTACCAGCGTGTAGAAGCAGCGGCCGGGCAGTGCTTCGGGGAAGAGAAAAGGTACGCACGGGCCACAGGCGGTTGGGTACAACTATTTGCTCCGGCAAGCTACGCCGCAAGGCGCGCATTCGCCGCCGGCCGCTATGGTTCAAGCGCCGCCAAGGCAGCGCTTGGTTTTTTTCGTGCCCCCGCCTTGCCCCATCCCACTTCACCCCAACAATAAGTCAATTTTCCGACGTTACTTGCCGCCGTAACTTCACCTGTTTCCCATCCCCAACTCCGATGACGCACAAAACCTACTTCCAGAACTTCTTTCTGGCCCTCGCCGCTTCGCTTTCCGACGACGATTTCCGGGCCTTTGCCGAGGCCGTGCTCGCCAACCTCGACAAAGACGGCAGCCACGCGGCCGAGGCCGATTTCCTGCGGGCGCAGGTGGCCGACCTGCACACCCAGCACCAGGCGCGGGGCGTGGTGGGCGGCAAGGTGGCCAGCGCCGCCGTGTTGCAGGCCGCCAGCCGCAAGTTCCTGGCCTGGGCCAAGCTCACGAACACGACGAAAGTGTTTCCGGCCTTCCCCGACCGCAACCAGCCCGAGCGCATCGCCATTTTGCCCGGTGGCATGGACTACCTCTACCGGGCCGACACCAGCAACATCGTGGAGCGGGCGGGCTATTACCTCACCAAAATCAGCCAGACCTACGGCCCCCAAACCAAGGTGACGCCCGCCGAAGCCGCCGCGCAGCTCGCCCTGCTCACCCAGGCCGGCACGGGCAACGCCACCGGCAAGGCCGACACCAAAAAGGCCGCCGCCGCCCTCGACGCGCAGGAAATAGTGGTGTGCGGCGGCCTCTACCGCGCCTACACCGCCCTGCTGGCCCGGCACTGGGAAGCCCCGCTGCAAGCCTACGCCCTCTTCCCCTTCCCCAACACCGCCGGCGGCCCGGAGGACGGCAACCTGCCCGCCCTGCCCACGGGCCTGCCCACGGCCTGACGGGGGCCGCAGTTTGCACTTTGCTGCCCTAAAATATTCCTTTGAGGGCTCCCGACTCGTCCGGTCGCCTCCCGGGAGCTCCCGCGAGGGTTCCCGGCTGGGCCCGGACCCTCCCGGGAGTTCCCGGGAGGGTTCGGGACCAGCCGGGGCACCTCCAGGGAGCTCATCCGAGGGTCCGGCACGGGTCGGGTTGCCTCCAGGGAGCTCATCCGAGGGTCCGGCACAAGCCCGGAACCTGCCGGGGAGCTCCTTTGGGGCCAGCGGGCGGCGCGGGTCGGTCGCACAGCCAACCAAAAAAAGCCCCGAGCCGCAGCAGCGGCTCGGGGCTTTTCTATCAGCCACCCGGCGGGGTTATTTTAAGTCGAACAACAGCCCGAAATACCCCAGCCGGCCCATGCTGGCGGCGCCGTACACCTGGTAGTTGGTCACGTCGAAGAGGTTGCTCACGCCGGCCTGCACCGTGGTGTGGGCGGCTTTGAGGAGGTAGCCCAGCTGGGCATCCACGATTTGGGTGGCGGGCAGGGTGCCGGTGGCGAAGGTGCTTTCGTAGAGGAAGCTGTCGGCCCAGCGGTAGTTGAGGTTGTAGCTCAGTTTCTGGGCCAGCGCGCGGCCGTCGAAACCGAGGTTGAACTTGTGCTTGGGCGTGTTGAAGAACGACTGGGTGCCTTCCCGAAAATCAGTCGTGATGAGCTGGTTGAAGCTGTAGTTGCCCAGCAGCGTCAGGGCCGGCGACACGGTGTAGCCCAGCGTGAGGCCCGCGCCCTGGCTCTGCACGGTCTGGTCCACGTTGGCCGCCACCTGGATGATGCGGGTGGTGCTGCCGGGGGCATTGGTGGCCGTGGCCAGCTGGGCAAACGTGGGCCGGCTGCCGTCGATGTTGCCCACGAAGTTTTGGGTGGCGATGAAGTTGTTGTAGTTGTTGTGGTAGTAGTCCAGGTCCACAAACAGGGCCTTGCTGAGCTGGGCGCGGTAGCCCACCTCCACGGTGTTCACCTCCTCCAGCTTCAGCTTGTCGGCGCGGTAAAGGTTGTTGGCGTCGGCCGGCGAAGCGCCCCGGAGCACCGCCACGGCGTAGCCGTCAAAGCCGTTGTCCACGTTGCCCAGCAGGATGGCGCGGCCCACGTCGAAGCGGATGTACTGGTCGTTTTGGGTGGGCGCCCGGAAGGCCCGCGAGAAGCTGGCCCGCAGGTTGTGCTGCTTGTCGGCCCCCAGCGAATACACGGCCGAGGCGCGGGGCGAGAAGGCCGTGCCGAAGTTCTTGAAGTTATCGACCCGCCCGGCGGCGGCCAGCTTCAGGTGGTCGTCGAGCAGGGTTTTGCTGATTTGGGCGTAAGCCCCAAACTCGCGGTTTTCGATGCGCTCGCCGTCCTTGGTGTCCCGAAACAGCGTGCCGTCCGAGCCCAGGTAAAACTGCCGGTAGGCGCCGCCCACCACAATGTCGGCAAAGGCGGGCTTGAAGTTGTACTGGGCACTGCCTTCGTTCATAATCGAGCGCAGCACCACGCGGGCGCCCAGGGCCTGGCCGCCGGCCGTGAAGTCGGCGGAATGGATGATTTTATCGCGGGCGGCGTCAAACTCCGGCGTGCCGGGCTGCAGCTGCGTGGGGGCGGCGGCGGCCACGGCGGCGGCAATGGCGGCGTCGGCGCTGCGGCCGGCCACCAGCTGCCCGTACAGGTTGCCCACGTAGGTGCCCACGTAGCGCGCCCCGTACGTGGTGCTGGCCGAGCCCGGCACGAGCTGGCTTTGCAGCAGCCCGCCCAGAATGCCCAGGTTGTAGGCCCCGTCGGTCTGCGGGTCGCGCCCCCCCGAGAAGTCGCGGGTCGTGAAGCCGCGCACAAACCAGTTGGTGCCCTCCAGCTGCAGCCGGGCCTGGTGCGCCCCGCTGTTCACGAAACGGTAGCGGCTGGCGCTTTGGTAGGTAGTGGTGGCCTCGGTGTACTTGTAATCGACGGTGGCCTTGAGCTTGTCCGTCAGCAGCACCGACAGGCTGGGGGCCACTTTGTAGGAGTGCGTTTTGTTGTCGCCGGCCACCAGGTCGGTTTCCGAGAAGCCGGGCAGAAACAGGGTTTTGCCGCGCAGCTCGGCGGGCGTGGGCACGGGCTGGCCCGCCTGCGGGTGGCCCACCGGGTACAGGTAAGGCGTGCGGGTGGCCGGGTTGACGAGCACGCTCAAAAACGTGTAGTTCGTGTTCACGTCGCCAAAGCGGCTCACGGCATCGTAGCCGGCGGCCGAGCCGGCCTCGTTGTTGGCGGGCTCGATGAGCTTGTTGGTGGCATCGCGGTTATCGGCCAAAAAGTCGTCGGCCCGCACGGCGCCGCCCGAAATCTTGAAGGCCACCCGGTCGCCTAGCTTCACGGCGTAGCGCAGCTGCCCGTCGAGCAGGCTGCGGTTGCCGCCGCGCAGGCGCACGGTCAGGCCGGGGTCGGCAAAGGGGTTGCGCGAGTTCGTCAGCAGCACGCCGTTGAAGGCGTTGGCGCCGTACAGGGCCGAGGCCGGGCCGTGCACTACTTCCACGCTGGCCACGTCGAGAATGGGCGTGCCCAGCAGGTTGCCGAAGTTGCTGCTCAGGCTGGGTATCTGCGTGTCCATGTAGTCGGCCAGCTGAATGACCCGCTCCGAGCGCGAAGAGTTGAAGGCGCGGGTACTGAAGCTGGTGGTGAGCAGGCTCGACGAGCTGATGTCGATGCCCTTGAACCGGGCCAAACCGGCCACCAGGTCGGTGGTGGTGAGCTGGCCAATCTGCCGCTGGTCAAGCTTTTCGACCGTGACGGGCACCTGGCCAATGTTTTCCTCCACGCGCGAGGCCGCCACCACCACGGCGTCGAGCATGGCGCTGGGCTTGAGAATGATTTGTAACGCATTGTCGGGCGCGGCCAGGGTTATTTCCTGGGTTTCAAACCCGATGAACGACACCACCAGCACCACCGGCCCTTTGCTGAAATTGCCCTTCAACAGAAAGGCCCCGTCCTCGTTGGTGCTGGTGCCGGTGTAGGTGCCTTTCAGGAAGGCCGTGGCGCCCGCCAGCGGCAGCCCGCCGTCGGAGGTGATGGTGCCGCTAATCTGCGTATCGGCGACTTGCGCCTGCGCGGTAAGCGCGAAGGTGCCGGCAAGCAGCAGCACCAGTAGTAAGTAAATTTTTTGCATAAAATTGGTTCTTTAAGGGTGTGGAACACAAACCTAGCACCGGCTCCGTTAAGTTTAACAATTCGACAAATTTATATTTTACTAAGACAGCGCAGCGCCGGGCGTTTACGGCCTGCCTACTGCCTAATAGCGGCTGTCGGGGTGGCCGCCCAGGCGGGCGGGCGGGTCGCTGCCCACCCGCAGCTCGCCAATCCAGCGTGAATATCTTAGCGTATGATAAAGCTCGGCATACTTACCATATTAAAACAGCTCCTTCCGGCGAGCCCCCCTTTCGCAGCGCTGAATGACCCAAATAACGCGGCCAAGGAACTGGCTTTCGGATAATATATCTTTAAAATTTATATATTCATCATTTTTTTTAGCGCTGCTTTCATTCGTTGGGCTGCGTTGTTCACCTCCAAGCCCGCGCCACAAGCC